>JADFYB010000017.1 GCA_015233245.1 Nitrospirota bacterium
TATGATGTAAGCCACCTAATTCCCCTTTTTAATATAAACTTTAAATGCTCAAAACTCTTTATCGTTCTTACTAATTGCAAGAATATTCTCGGTCTAAAATAAAACCTCAAAAAACCCTTAAATCTTAGGATTTTTATGGCATTATAACTCATACCCTCAGGAATAAAGCTTATCGTGTGTAGTGAGTGATGAGCGTTTTCAAGGTCAAAACTATACTGTTTAGAGTCAAGCAGCTGTTTAAAATCCTCTGTGCCTGGATATGGCTGGAAATATGAAATACCTATTCTGTCTAATTCAAGCTCAGTGGTGAACTTTAATGTCTGCTCGATTTCCTGCCGTGTCTCCCCAGGAAATCCTATTATAAAAAAACCGCCTATATCCATTCCTGCCTGTTTGACCAGAGCAATCTTTTCTTTTATTTTTTCCTTTGTTATTTTCTTTTTAATGAGCCTGAGTCTGCTTTCATTTCCACTTTCCACCCCAACATTTACCGAGTAACAACCGGCACGGTTCATTAATTTTAAGTCATCAAGATCAAGTTTATCTAATCTTAAGCCGTTTGGCAAAGCCCATGTTATATTAAGGTTTGTTCGCATAAGTGATTCGCAAAAATCTATAACACGCTCTCTTTCCATAGAAAAGTTATCGTCTTCAATATGAACTTCTTTAACATTAAAATATTTATTCAGATATTTGATTTCTTCGATAACATTTTCTACGCTTCTGTACCTGATTTTTTTTCCTGATATGAACCCAGCTGAACAAAAAGTACACGGATATGGACAGCCCCTTGAAGTAATCATAGGAGCGTATGGGAATTGTTTATAGAAAGCACCATGCGGCGCTTTGGGATAACTGCCCGGCGGCATTAAATCCCATCGAGGAAAGGGGAGTTCGTCAAGATTTTTAGGGGCTATGATAAGATTTTCCTTTACCTGGCCATCTTTTATCCATACAAGATTATCAAAACCATCGAGATTATCCCCTGGTCGGGGGAGTTGCTCTGTAAATTTTTTAAATGCAAGCTCGCATTCACCTTTAAAACCATAATCTATGAGCCCACCCAAATATTTAAACGTTTCCACAGGCATTAACGTAATCTGAACACCGCCTAAAACGATAATGGTATCGGGTAAAAAAGGCCTGATTTGTGAAACAAAGCGCTTAACAAATGAGATGTCTTTTGTGTATGCAGAAAAACCAAGGATATCCGGCTTTTCAGCAATTATCTTTTTAATTAAAACTGTGTCAGAGTTCCTGTCCCTAAGCTGGTCAAAAATCAAAGCGTTTTTGCTTGACATTGATGAACTAAGATAACCATAATTTAACGGCGGAATTATCTCATCAGCAGTTGTATGTAAACGCACAAAAACTGTTTTCATCCGAACCTCGCTGTGAGCATATGATATCCCATCGCACCGGCAGTCTATCATATTTTCTCTTCTTTGTCAAATAAACATGTTCAATAAAAATTCACCTTGTAAAACCAATAAAAAAGGACAGCAGCCTCATAGCTGCTGTCCTTTTCTTATCATACAGAAAAAAACTACTTCTTCTCTTCTGTTTTCTTCTCGTCTTTCTTTTCGTCTTTCTTAGCGTCTTTCTTAGCATCCTTCTTTGCATCGGCTGCAGGTGAAGCTGCAGGTGAAGCTGCAGGTGCTTTATCCTCTGCAAACGCCACTACTGAAAGTGAAAGTGCAAATACTGCTGCTACTAAAACTGATAAAAGCTTCTTCATTCTTGTCTCCTGTACATTCCAAACCTTCTTTTTAACTAAATAAAAAGATTACTCTGCTTTCTTAGGCTCTTCTTCTGCTGCTTTTGCCTTCTTTGCCTTTTTTGCCTTTTTTGCCTTTTTTGCCTTTTTTACCTTTGCAGGCTTTTCTGCTGCGGGTGCTGCTGCTGCAGGTGCTGCTGCTGCGTCTTTTGCTGGCTCCTCAGCCACTGCAAATGCTGCAAATGACAGGGTAAGTGCTAAAGTTGCAAGGATTGCTAATAATTTCTTCATCTGTGTCACCTCCTTTACACTCTTTTTTTACTTATTTACAGTATAACCATGTTCAACACTCTTTTAGCGCCTCCACCATCTTCAGGCGATAACTATTGTATTAGATAGCAAGTACCATGCCAAAGGCTAAAATAGGTGATTTGATAAAAACTCTTGCTTTAAAATGTAAAAATATATTCCTAAATAAGCAGTGTTATCCTCATATGAGGATTTTACTTTTCCTTGCCCGTTAAGTAGTTAATCGCTAAAGGAATGTATTCTATGAGGTCTGACGCAATAGTGGAATATACCCCAATCTTATCAGCAGCAATCTCGCCAGCCATGCCATGTATATAGACTCCTAAGAGGGCAGCATATAGCGGAGGCAAGCCCTGTCCTGAAAATGATGATATTATGCCCGTAAGGACATCCCCAGCCCCTGAGGTTGCCATAGCCGGGCTGCCTGTGGGATTGATAAATGTGTTTCCCTCAGGGTCAGCCGTTATAGTAGGCACTCCCTTAAGTATCAGGTAAGAGGTTGAGAGGGCAGAAAACTTTGATGCCTCACCCACTCTGTCCCTTTCCACCTCCATACACTTAGGAGAGAGGTTTGAAGTTTTACCCTCAAGCACGAGCCTTGCCATTTCAGCCGTGTGTGGTGTGATAGTTACCGGGGACGGAGATGTGTTTAAAATGTTTATCCTCTCATGGTACTTTAGTGCTGATAGCGAATTTATACCATCAGCGTCAAGCACTATGGGAACAGGAGAGTTAGCTATTAACTCTCTGACCAGTTCCACTGTGTCAGTGTCAACACCCATACCCGGCCCTATGGCTATAACATCACAACGCCTTTCTGCAAAATCCAGTATCTCTGTAAGTGCCTTTTTAGAAAACCTTCCCTTGCCCTTATCTGCAACAGGCAGGGTCATCTCCTCGGTAACCCGTGACTGATAGGTGTCCAGCAGTGAGGATGGCACCCCGATTGTGGCAAGCCCCGAGCCTGATCTCATAGCGGCCTTTGCCGCCATTACAATGGCGCCGGTTTTACCCCTTGCACCGCCTATAAAAAGTACATGTCCATAATTACCCTTATATGAGTAGTCAGGACGAGTCGGCAAAAACATTGATACCAGATTTCTTTCCACAGTTTCACAGGTGATATTTTCATCAGTAAGAAAAACTCTCGGAAATCCTATATCCTCTACAAACAGCTCCCCTGTGTAATCACGTCCTGGATGTAACAAGTGGCCGCGTTTGGGTAGTCCGAATGTTATTGTATGTGTTGCTTTAACAGCATGTCCTAATATCTCACCAGTATCTGAGGATATCCCTGAGGGAATGTCAACTGAAAAAACAAAGCAGCCGCTTGAATTTATATAATCAATGGTTTTAGCCATAGAATCCTTTACCTGCCTGATGAGACCGGTACCAATCATTGCATCAACTAAGATATTACCAGCAATATCACTGTCACGAACGACAGGTTTAGAAAAGATCTCAATATCGTATTTCTTTAAAAGCTCAAATTGAAAACGACAAGCATCGCTTAAAGAAGCAAGCTCGGCAGCCATAAACACATGCACACAGAAGCCGTTATTATAAAGCTCTCTTGCAGCGACAAGACCATCACCGCCATTGTTTCCTCCGCCACAGATTATAGTTACCGACTGGGGCGCAAACCGTTCCATTATCCGCTTTGCAACAGCAAGTCCCGCTCTTTCCATAAGTATCACCTGCGGAATCCCCACGTCCTCTATAGTCCTGCGGTCTATTTCCATCATCTCTTTTGCTGTAACTGCTTTCACTGTCTTTTGGCCTCCTGACTCTCAAGTACTACCATTGCCACACTGTGGGTTGACTCATGACTTATACTTAGGTGCATACGGCATACTCCGTGTTGTTTTGTAAAATCATCCGCACCTCCATAAAGCAAAAGGTAAGGTTTACCCAATTTATCATTACATACCTCAATCAGCGTAAAAGGAAAAAACACACCCGCTGCTTTTATAAAAGCCTCCTTAGCAGCAAACCTTGCAGCCAGGGAGGTTTCTGAAAAACGCTGTCCAACACAATAATCACGTTCCGTCTTTGTATATATACGGGTTAAAAACCTGTCGCCCCATTTTTCAAATGCCTTTCTTATGCGCTGATTTATGATTATATCAACTCCGATACCAAAAATCATCCGGCCTGCCTTATTAAATCACGCATTTGCCGCACTGCCTTTTCAATGCCTGTCATTATAGCCCTGCTCATTATGCCATGCCCGATATATAGCCCTCTTACTTCTCTTATTGCCGCTATGGCTGATACGTTTCTGTAGTTTAAACCGTGTCCGGCATTTGAGATTAAACCAACATTTTGTGCTATGCAAACTACATGTACAATTTTTTGCAGTTCAGTTGCTTTTGCTTTCTCACCAACCGCATTGGCGTACAGCCCTGTGTGGATTTCAACCATTTCTGCTGAGATCTCTGCACTGGTTGTAACATCAGCCTCAGTTGGGTTTATAAACAGGCTGACCGGTATCCCCTCAGACTGGATTTTACCTATCACATAACTTAGCCGTTGCTTTTGCCCTCTGACGTCAAGTCCACCCTCTGTGGTCAGCTCCTGCCGTTTTTCAGGAACAAGCGTGACCATGTCAGGTTTAACTGATAGCGCTATTGCTATCATCTCATCGGTTGCAGCCATTTCAAGATTTAAAGGGGCGGTTATTACCTGCCGGAGCAGTGTTAAATCTCTGTCAGAGATGTGCCGCCTGTCTTCTCTGAGATGAGCTGTAATACCGTCAGCGCCTCCTGAGATGGCAAGCAAAGCGCCCTCTACAGGATCGGGCTCAGCCCCAAGCCGTGCCTGCCTCAAAGTTGCTATATGATCAACATTAACACTTAAAAACATATCTGCTCCCTGCGAGTATTATACATTATCAGACGTTTTTTTAACAGACTAACAGTGGGAGAGCACCCCAAAAAATTAATTGAAAAACTCCTCAAGCACAGCGTCAATTTCGCCCTGTGAAATACCGCGTTTTTTCTCGCACGCTAACTCACGGTCAGACCTCTCAAGTCGTCCCATAAGCCGCTGCACAATAAAAATCAGTATCGAAATTGATGACTTCGGATAGTATTTCAGAAAATTTATGAATGCCGTGCGATTAAATTTTACCAGAACCGTTTCGGTTTCAGTTATAACGTTTGCTGTGCGCCTGCCGCGATCAAATATGCAAGACTCACCAAATACATCGTGAGCTTGAATGCTCCCCACATAGCACGTGCCACCTTCTGTATCTTGTGTGTTTTTTGTGATTTTTAAGGAGCCGGAAACTATGCAGAAAAATTCGTCTGCCTCATCATCTTCCCTTAGAACCGTCTCCCCTGTATCGTATCTTTCTGTTAGAGCAATGTATGCCAGCGACTCAAGAGCATTTTCATCAAGCAGCTCAAATATTTTTATTTTTTTCAAAGCCTCAGCTAAATCCAGATACTTCTCAGTCACCTGATCATAGGAGCTAATAACCTCGTCTAATTTCTCCTGAGTTATTTTGTTAGCACTGACAAGGATTTTCCCTAAAAACGGTCTTGTATCTATGATTATGTTGTTAACTCTTATCACTTGCTCCTGAGTCAGGTATTTTTTTCTCAATGCAACCTCTGCAAATGTAAGGTCAGAGTCAGCCTGATATGTAAGCAGTTCAAATATTTGTTTCATTGTAAGAAACTCTAAGTCAAGTGATACCTTTTCAAAAGCAGGACTTTCTCTCCTTTGAATTTCAAGGGCATCTATAACGTCCTCCTCCATAACGAGGCCTCTATCTATTAAGTACTTACCTAAGAAAAAATCTTTTCCCATACACAATCCCCCCACGCATTATATCATAACGAAAACAGCTATTGTTCAATAATAATTTCATGAGTTACAGTGTCTGTTTTAACCGTGTCCACCTCAAAGTAGTATGCAAAAAGGCTTGCCATAAAAACATAGCTCAAATAAATGAACACAACCGGCATCGCAATATTAAGTGTAAAGCCAAAAACCACACCAATCAGAGGGATAGCCGACATGAGCACAATTATGACAAGCAACATTATCTTTGCAACAATCAGGAGAAACATTGCAAACAGATAAAACCAAAATGTTGACGGGTTTTTAAACATCAATCTTATACAGTCTTTGAAAACCTCTAAGGTTTTCAAATTGCCGGATGCAATAGCAGCAGAGCCGTAAAAGGTCAGAGCAACAACTGCGTTAAACGCAAAAAAAACAGCCGTAAGTATAACCAGTAAAACCAGATATTTCAGGAAAGTAGCGGCAAAACTGGTTGTAATGCTGTCAGAGGGTAAGACATTGTAAAAAATAAATAAAACCACCGCCAACACTACTAATATAACAACAGAGGCAAGGCCAATTAACGTCGTATAGCCAAGCATGGGGGTAAAAAGCCGCTTTCCTTCTAACATAAAAGAGTTAAAGGAAAAATCGAACCCCTCATTGTCCAGAGTTTTAGCAAAAACCCCTGAGGATGCTCCATAAATAAACAGCATTGCAGACATCACAAAGATTGTATAAACAAAGGCCAGGGCGGCAAAAAACAACACAAGCCCAAGGTACTTAGTGCTAAACAGGGTAAAAAGCGGCTCAGGGTCAATGTTTTTGAGAGAATCAGCCGAGTTGATTCCGGCAACAACAAGAAGTACGACTAAAGGTACAATTATAATTATGGCAAAACCAATCAGTGCTACAATCATTGAGATGACATTAATAAGCACCAGCATCCAGTTCTTGTTGGTAGTGTTAATACCGGTTTTTATGGCATCAGAAAATGTCATTATCACCTCCATAAGAAATTTCAAGCGGCTGATAAAGACGGCTTTCAAGCTCATCAATAAATCTTGACGGTTTCACAGGCCCTACTATATTAGACATCTGTGTGTTGCAAAGATAGAGCTCATCACAGGCCCTCGTTACAGCTACATAAAAAAGCCTCCTTTCCTCCTCCTCTTCGCCTGCGGCAATGGATTTAAATAGCGGAAACTGACCGTCGTTTAGCCCGATTATAAAGACCCGTTTCCACTCCAGTCCCTTTGCCTGATGCACCGAGGTCAGTACGACTTTGCCCATAAAACTGTCTCCTGTCTCCTCATCCTCATCTGTGTCGCCCCCAATTGCCATATCGCTGACAAATGTGGAAATGCTGTCGTACTTTATAGCATACTCCGACATTTTCTCTATATCCTCAAGTCTGCTCTCAGCGTTAGTATAAGCCTCATAGATAAACTGTTCGTAGCCACCCTCGGTGATAAGTTTTATAGCCCTTGATGGTGATTTTTGTACCTTTATTTGTTCAATTGTTTCTAAAAGCTGACGGAAACGTTCTCTGCCTTTTTGCGGCACAGAGTTGTTAAGTTTCGGCAGTGCGTCTAAGGGGGTCTCCTCCTGATTTCGAGTCAAAATAACCCAGAACTTCTCTATGGTTTTATTTCCAACACCCGGAATCATTTTTAAAATCCGTTTCCAGCCAATTTCATCAAAAGGATTTACCACAACCTTAAGGTATGCCATCACATCCTTGATATGAGCCATTTCAAAAAACTTCATGCCGGAGCGCACCTCATAGAAGATCCCATGCCGGGTCAACTCCAGTTGTAGCTCAAGGGACTGGTAGTGAGCGCGATAAAGCACAGAAACGTTCGATAATGAGCCTCCCTCCTCGGCTATATCCCTTAGCTTAGAGCACACAAACTCCGCCTGTGCCTCAACATCGGAAAGCTCTACCAGATATGCGAGCGGATACGGCTTGCCCTCATGTGTTATGTCTTTCCGGCTGGATTCAAGGTCCTTTCTGTATTGCCGTCGATTTCCTCTGATTATGGCATTAGCAAGATTCAGAATTTGAGGAGTGCTGCGGTAGTTGTAGGTAAGGCGGAATATCTTTGTGTTTGGATAATAATTATGAAAATTTAAAATGTTATCGAGATTTGCTCCCCTAAAGGAAAATATCGCTTGTGCATCGTCTCCTACAGCCATGATATTTTTGTGTACAGAGGAAAGAAGATAGACAATCTCAGCCTGAACTGAGTTCGTGTCCTGGTACTCATCCACCAGCACGTGCTTAAATCTGCCGCTTAGTTGTTCCCGCACGTCGGGAAAATCAGTGAGCAGAACTTTTAAGTTGATAAGCAAATCGTCAAAATCCATTAAATTCAGCGTGGATTTTTTATGTTCATAGAGTTTAAATATTGCTATAATATCGTCAGTTGAAGTGCGGAGTTTACTGTATTTTTTTGCTATAGAATCCTCGATGGTTTTAGAAGTGTTTTTCACATACGAATAAATATCAGAAAGTACAGCGGCTTTAGGAATAGGAGCCACTCCGTAAGCTTTCCCTCCTGAATATCCTGTCGTTAGTTTAGAGCCTTCAATTTCTGATTTACAGAGATCAAAGAGTTCGTTAGTGTCTGCTCTGTCCAAAATGGTAAAGTCTTTGGTGTAGCCCAGAAGTTCAGCGTATCTGCGTAGTAAGGTGTTGCCTATGTGGTGAAACGTGCCGCCCCACAGTGAGCTAATCTCTCCGCCTGCCAAAGTTTCCGCCCGTGACATCATCTCCTTTGCCGCTTTATTTGTAAATGTGAGAAGGAGTATTTCAGAGGGTCTGACCCCCTGGTCTATAAGCCATGCGACACGATAGGTTACAGTTGTGGTCTTACCGGTGCCGGCCCCTGCCAGTACAAGCATAGGCCCGCCCTTATAGGTAACCACATCCAGTTGCGAGGGGTTTAGCTCCTCTGAAAAATTGATTTTTCTGGATGCAATATCTCTGCGTATTGTGTATTTTTCCATTTAACTTTTCTCTTATGGTAAAAGGATAATATGTACGCTATTATAATACAAAGAGGCGCTATTAGCAATATTTGAAAAAAGATAGAATTCGTATTAGCAGCAACAAAAAGAGAACTAAACGGTGCCGAGTCTGTTTAGTTCTGTACTGCTTGATAGCTACTTTGCAGTTAAGTGGTATTTCTCAGGATTTTTAAGGCTATCCTCCGATAAATCAACATCAAGCTCCGGCCAGTAAAGATGATGTGGGGTTTGGAAAACGACGTTAAAAATTTGACTGATCCTCGCATTTTTAAACCATGGGTAATCCTCGTAAGGCAAAAAATACTCACTGTCTTTCAGGCAAAGCCAAATTCCAAAGGGAGAAATATTTGTGACCTCAACATCCAAAGTATTCACTCCACTTGTTTCTGATTTCATTTACATTATCCCCTACTATTTTTTTAATTTCATTAATCTGATTTTCTTTAAGGCCATAATTTATGGCAAGGGATACTTCAGGTTCTAACCAAAATTTCACCTCCCCGTCACTACAGTTAACATGTACATGAGGACGTGATTCCTCTTTTGAAAAAAAGAAAAACCTGTAACCCTTATAAACAAATACAGTGGGACTCATATTTTTAATTCTATCATAATCTGCAGAAATTAACGAAATAATATAAATTGGTTCTCTGCCAAATTGCTTAAACTGCTTGTTAATCGGTCACGGTTTCTGATGTTTGTCGAAATTGAAGTCGTAGGTGTTCCACGATTTACACGATGGGCAGCGCCCCTCCCAATCTGTGGCCTCGTGTTTACAGTTTAAGCAAATGTAGGGAATTCTCAGTGCTCTCTTAAGTCCTATGACTTTTAAAAACTCAGCGGCTGCCTTCTCACATTCGTTTCTTCTTAAGTAGAGGCTACCCTTTATCTTATGCACCTCTGAGTATGTGGATGTGCTGTCAAAGGAGTTGAAAATATCCAGCGCCTCGTCAAGCATTTCAAGCCGATAGTAGAGTTTACCAAGGAAGAGTTTTATAGCATCGGCCTCTGGATTGTCAGATAGCGCATTTTTATAAATTCTGATAAGTCGCGACGGTTCACTTTCATTTATGAGCAGATCCTCAAGCCTTGCAAGTATTATCAGGGAGTTTGTTTCCTTATGAACCTTCTCAAGATAATTTATGCCGGACTCGGTATTGCCTTCAAGCAAAAACACCTCAGCAAGCCCCAGATGCGCAGGGATAAACGACTTATCATACTTGATCACTTCTTTAAACACTTTCCTTGCCTTCTCAATTTCGGAATTTTCCAGAGACTGTCTGCCATACTCGTATTCATAACCGTGGAGAATTCTCTCTTGTGCCTCTTTATGGGAATCGTTATCTGGTAAACTCTTAAGTATCGTCTTTTGCAGGTGTATTAGTTCATCCCACCGGGATTGCTGTTCAAATATCTCGCGCTTCTTATACAAAGCTAGTGCATTGTGCGGTTCTAAAACAAGAATTTTATCGGCTGTCTCCTCCGCTTCATGTAACACTCCCTGCGCTATTCGCACATCCAGAGACTTAAAGAGTACCTCAATGTTTCCTGAGTCCATGGTGAGCGCCTTGTGGTAAAGCTCCATTGCCTTCATGGTTTCATTTTTTTCACTGTACGTATCGGCTAACTTTACAATTGAGGGAATGTGCTCCGGATTTTCTTTTAGCACATTTTGTAGCTCCACCACTGCCTCATCCACAAGATTAGCCGCGGCATAATTGACTGCCTTTGAGTACAGAACCTGCGACATTTCCTCTTTTTTACGTTTCTTTTGCGTTAACCTCGACTGAATATAGTTTCTGGTATCACGTATAAAGAAAATCACAAACATTAAAGCAGCTCCGATTATAGTTGAGACAGCCATCAGAGCTATTAAAGGAAGATCATAGGCAAGTTCCTTTGTAAGATGCAGCCTTACTGAATCACTGTTGTATATGGCAAGATAAAACACGCCACAGAGCACAACAAGAAACAATAACGATGTAAATCTTATCATCAGTTTAAAGCCGCCGATACAATGCCCTGAGTATTATCAAAAGTTATTCTGCGCGCATCAAGCCAAAATCTCTCTAACTCGTAGTACTCTCTTGCCTCCGGATTAAATATGTGAACCAGCATGTCGCCGTAGTCTAAAATAATCCAACTGTTGTTCCTTTGTCCCTCTATATGCAACGGTTTGATCTTATTTTCCTTTAGCTTACTCTCCACACCATCTGAAAGTGCCCTTATATGCGGCACAGAGCTGCCCGTACAAATAACAAAATAATCTGCTATCTGGGTTAGTCCCCTTAAATCCAACACCACTGTATCCTCGCCCTTTTTTTCTGAAAGAGCCTCCACTACTGTTTTTAAGTATTGTTCAGTTTTTTTCAAATTACCCGCCTTTTTTGACTTAAATTAACACTGATTCTATAACTCCGTGCTTTGCCCTCTGTACAGTCCCTTATCAATTATATACGATTGAACGTTTTCAGGCAAGAGGTATTTTACACTTTTCTCCCGGTTGATTAATTGTCTTATCATGGTTGATGAAATGTCAAGAGCGGTTATATTTAAAAGAAACGCCTCTCCTTTTTGTTTAAGTTTAACCTTAGTTACACTTTCTGATGCGGGAAAATTCAGTGCCTCAGCATCAACATAGGGGGATGCTAAAATTTCACTTTCATTCAGAGGCGGCCTTGTAAGTATTATGAAGTTAACAGTTGAGATAACAGCCTCAGCCTGATACCAGTTAGGCATATCCATAAATGAATCCATGCCCAGTATAAAGTAGAGGACGGCGCGGTCCCCGTAATTTTGAACCAACTCCTGCAGCGTACAAATTGTGTAGGAAAGTCCCTGCCGTTTGCACTCAATGTCTGAGACCTCAAAGCGATCGTTACTGTCTGTGGCAAGTCTGACCATTTCAAGTCTGTCATCAGACGGGACAAGTCCGTGTCTTTTCAGAGGTGGATTATATGAGGGGATAAACACCACCTTGTCTAAGGAAAATGCGCTCAAGGCCTCCTCTGCCGCCCTGAGATGCCCGTAGTGGACAGGGTTAAAGGTGCCGCCAAATAGTCCCACACCTCTCATCTTTTCCGTGTGTTGATTAATCTCTGTAAAGCTCCACTACCGAGTTTTCAAAATTACCCAGACAGCTTTTTTCATATCTGTCGGCATTCCAGTCATTTTCCCAATGCTCATCGTCTATCAAAAACTTATATTGATGTTCCGTTTCAGCTTCTAATTCAACTGTGACTGAAAAAATGCCGTTTTTATCTTTTTTTAGTGGTGTAGCCTCTGTATCCCAGTCGTTAAAGTCACCGGTTAAAGTTACCTTGTGAGCGTTTTCAGTAGCCTCTTTTGGCAGCATAAAAGTGACCTTGCAGAGGTTAGTTCCCTCCATGTATTGTTTTGTAAGCCTGGTTAGCTCCGGCTCCTCTGTCTGTTTTGCTGTATCATTTGCTTTTTTTGCGATTATATTCTGTGTTTCTTTCATCAGAGACCTCCCTCGCACCTTAAAGTATCAAGCCAGATAGCTTCACTTTAGTATTGTAACACTATCGGAAACATTAATTATACCAACATTCATTTGCACAGATTGGCAATAAAGGCAAATGTCTCGTTGGCAGTACGATGCCACGTGTAGCTTTCTGATAGCTCAAAGCTTCGCAATGCGCATTTATACCGTAACTCAGGGGTTTCCATCAGAGCTTTAAGCGCTGAGGCAATGCTCCCCACCTCTTCAGGGTTAAAATACACTCCGCCGTCTTTAAGAGTCTCTTTCATTGAACTCATATCCGAGCACGCTATCGGGAGTCCTGACGACATCGCTTCAAGTAGAATGTTTGAAATCGTTTCACAGCTGGATGCAAAGACAAATCCATCAGCCTCCCTGTAGGTTTGAGAAAGCTGATCGTAAGGAATCAATTCTTTATAAGTGATAAACTCGCCATGAGGATCTCTTTTCCTTATCTCTTTCATAAGAGCATTCAAAGACGGTTTATAGTAAGAACCTACAAGTGAGAGAGTTACCGGATACCCTTTTTCCTGCAACTCTGAGATTGCCCTGACAACGCTGCCCTGATGCTTGTACACGTCCACTATGGACACGTATAGCCACTTAAACGGACTCGGTGTGCTCAGTAATTTATTATTATCCGGCATGTTTCTAAAAACCGGAGAAACACCGTGGGGAATAACAATGGTGTTACAAGGGAGTTTCCCTGAAAGTTCAAAAACCTTTTTTTGGGTATATTCAGTCAGAAAAATCACTCCGTCAGCTTTTCTGAATGTGCTTATCTGGGACTTACGAAGGGCCATAAGCCTGAGAGTCATAAAGGACGGACCATATCTTAGTAATTCCCTTGTCTCAAACGGCAGAAGGTTTCTTGCCATAGTGACAAACGGTTTAAAGTTCCCGCTGAAATTTCCGCCGGGCACAAATAAAATATCCGCAAAACGGGCGGCAAGTTTAGAAAGCACCCGGTTTTGCCAGTAAAGCCTGTATGGGAGCGGTTTATCAAGCATTGGCTCATGGCAAAGAGTTAAGTCCTCTATGGGAGTTATTTTGCTAAGTGTATCCCTGCCTCCCCAAAGAGTCACGTTGCTAAAGCCATGAGCTCTAAAGTCTGCCGCTTTAAAAAGCTCAACTAAATGTGTAAGACCGCCGCCAGCCCTTAAATTAGAGCAATCAACGCCAAGTCTCATCGTAAGTGGTCTCTTCTATAGAAATCCACAAGCACCGCTACTGCCCACAAAATTGAAGCGGCGTTTCTGCTTCCGCTTAAATGTGAATCGTAGAGTTTGATAATTTCCGTGTGATTAAGATATAGCGCTCTTAGTGATTCCTTATCATTAAACCTTTCCATAGCCCATTCTTTAAGTCCACCCCTAAGCCATATGGCAACAGGGGCAGAGAATCCCTGCTTTGGCCTGTCAAGAATTTCACGGGGAATGTACCTGTAGGCAAGTTTCCTCAGCAGGTATTTATTTGTTAGTCCGCGAACTTTCCATGTTTCAGGCAGCCTCATAGCAAACGATACGACTCCGGGATCAAGAAGCGGAGCACGTGCCTCAAGTGAATAAGCCATTGAGGAGACATCCACCTTTTGCAGATAATCATCCGGCAGCGTAAACAGAGTGTCAAGGCGCATCGCCATTTCAGTTGCCGAAAGACTTTTGGGAAATTCCCGTGCGGCAGTTAAAAAGCCCTCTGCTATGCCCTCTGTGTGGCTGGTTAAATCGTTTAGCATAATAGCAGAAAAATCCTTAATGATACTTCGTGTAAATGCAAACGCACTGACAGGATCGGACTTTGTGAGCATCTGTGAGAGGAGTTTTAACTTATGAGACGGTAAAAATGAAAGTGCAGTTGAGGGTATTTTTCTGAAAGCAGACGGTATTTTAAACAAGGCATCAAGACGCTTCAAAAGCACATAGTAATGATACCCGCCAAATAACTCGTCTCCACCGTCTCCTGTTAACGCTACTGTTACAAACCCTCGAGCAAGCTCAGAGACAGCCATCGAAGGGAGTGCCGAGTAGTCAAAAAAAGGCTTGTCAAAGACCTCCCTAAAGCGAGGAATCAGGGTAAGCAGGTCATCCACGCTCATAGTGTGTTGATGATGGTCTGTCTCAAGGTGTCTTGAAACTCTGAGAGCATGTGCGCTTTCGTCATACTGTGCCTCTTTAAATCCAATGGTAAATGTTTTAACGCCAGAGGTTGAAAGTTTTCTCATTAGGGCGACAACAAGTGAGCTGTCTATACCTCCCGATAAAAATGCCCCAAGCGGGACATCGCTTATCATTTGCAGCTTTACCGCTCTCAGAAGTGTTTCATCAAGCTCGTCAAGCAAGTCGCCCTCTTTTGCCCTCTCTAACTTTTTATCCGGCACTGTTTGCCGTAAATCATAATAGCGTTTAATTGTGATGCCATCATTGTTCACAATAAGGTAATGGGCTTGCTGGAGTTTTCTAATTTCGTTATAAATGGTAAGAGGAGCTGGAAAATAGCCGATTTCAATGTAGTATCTAAGCCCTTGCATATTTATATCACGTGAGAGTCCTGGTAACAGTTCATAAATAGCCCTTGAACGGGATGCAAAGGCAAACACACAGTCGTCGTAGTGATAATAAAAAGGTTTTTCGCCCATTCTGTCACGAGCGGCAAAAAGGGATTTTTCCTGTCTGTCCCACACGGCAAAAGAAAACATTCCGCGCAGATGGTTTAGGCACTCCACCCCCCATCTTTTGTACGCTTCAAGCAACACCTCGGTGTCGCTGCCACCTGTCCAACTTACAACTGATTCGGCCTCAAGAGCCGCCCTAATCTCCTGAAAATTATAAATCTCCCCGTTATATACAATAACAAAGCGCCCACTGTGTGATGCCATAGGCTGATGCCCCTCAGCGGTGACATCAATAACGGAAAGCCGCCTGTGAGCAAGACCGGTTTGGCCCTCTGTCCAAATTCCGACATCATCTGGGCCACGCTCAGAAAGCAGATCACGAGCTTTTGTTAGTCTCTCAACATTTATCCCGCCACTTCTGAAACTTACCATCCCAACTATCCCACACATATGTCAGCGTGCCCCTTTGCCAAACAGAACCGTCTTAACAGTTTCAAACATAATAAGCAAATCCAACATAAAAGAAAGCCGCTTGATGTAAAAAAGATCATACTGCAGCTTTATGACAGTATCGTCATAGGATGCCCCATAGCGATACTTTATCTGAGCCCAGCCGGTAATCCCGGGCCGTACGCTGTGCCTGAGGGAATAGTACGGAATACTTGAGTTAAAACCCTGTACAAAATCAGGCCTTTCCGGACGCGGCCCGATAAAACTCATCTCCCCTCTCAGAACGTTTACAAGCTGCGGGAGCTCATCTATCCGGAATTTCCGTATGATTTTTCCAACTCTTGTCACTCTGGGGTCGTTGCTGCTTGCCCACACGGCGCCATTTGTTTCGGCATCAGCTTTCATAGAACGAAATTTTATAATTTTAAACGTTTGGCCATTAAATCCCACCCGATCCTGAGTAAAAAACACAGAGCCTCTTGAATCAAGTTTAATTAGCACAGCAGTCAGTGCAGCAACCGGCGCCGAGATTATAAGAATGACAACAGAGATGATTTTATCCACAATGTGTTTTAACTTTGAATTATAGATGTTATTGTTAATACCGTAAAATGAGGCATAGCTAAGCCATATATCGTCAAGGCTGAACACTGGCATCATCGTGGTAAGCTCTTCAAACATATCCGGCATGTCGTAGATTTCAATGCCTTTAAATTTAGCTTCTACAATTGCAGCAAACGTTTCAGCCGTATGGGTCAGATCGGAGGCTATGACAATTCTATCCAGTTTGTCCTCATGAACGAGAGATTTTAACAGTGCGGTTGTGCCTATCACGTTGGGCGTCTTTTCTGAGTAATTATCGTCAAGAAATCCAAGAAACTCAAAACTAAGGTTTTCTTTGAGTTTTTCAGCAAGGATTTCTCCTTTTTTGCCAGCACCTATAATGACCAGCCGGATTTTGCTTTTTGTTTTCTCAATAATGGCTCTGAATAGCGCTCTCCATCCGGATATGAAAGTAAACACAAAAGCCGCATTTAGTATAAATATGCCTCTGTGCCAAAAGGGAATAATATAGAATAAGACGGCATTAAGGGCAGAGGCCAGTAACACGGCAGATGCCACGCGCATCGTGTATCTCTGCCCGATTGATAATTCATGCGTTGAATACAGGTTAAGAATATAAAAGCAAAACAGATGAACCACAGTGCTTATGGCAAGAGCTTTCATAAAATAAGCAGGACTTAAAAAATAATCCATCCGTAAATACACGGCAAGGTACAAAGACAGCGAAATTAAAATCACATCGCCAAAGGCTAACACTACCGCCTTAATGGGGACAATCCTAAAAGAGCCTTGAGCCATACAGCACTATTGTATCATAAGCTGATTACGTTTAGAGATAGAAAGAATTGGACACCACAATGGTGGGATGTTTTCCTGTGTATTTTAAGATATTTCACTGGACGTGCTCCTGACTTACCTGTTAGAATAACCAGCAATTATGGTAGTTGTGGTTTTATATGCGGTCTCAGCAGAGGGCAAATACATCACAAGAGCGCTTTCTGAAAGAGTCTCTGTCTCCGGCTATACTCACGTTGGATATATTAACAGAAGCAAAGTTGTCTGCATTGAAACGCAAATGGGTAAAGTTAATGCAGCGTGTGAGTCGTCATCAGCTATAAAAACTTATGCACCTGACGTTATTATTTCAACCGGAATAGGCGGCGCTTATCCAGGCACAGACCTAAATATTGGAGATGTAGCTGTTTCAACTTGTGAAATATACGGCGATGAGGGTGTTTTATTAAAGGACGGTTTTCTGGACACCTTTCAGATGGGAATTCCTCTGTTAAAAAAAGGCAAAAAACTTTTTTTTAACGAATTTGATATGGACACTCCTGTTACGCAGAAAGCATATGAAATAATATCAGGTGTATTGTCAGGCTACGGAGTAAAAAAGGGCAAATTTCTAACCGTATCCTCCTGCACAGGGGATAATGAACGGGCAGTTATGCTCAAAGACAACCACTCTGTTATATGTGAAAACATGGAGGGGGCAGCTGTAGCCCATGTTTGCACTAAGTACAGGGTGCCCGTCATCGAGATAAGAGGAATCAGCAATATAGTTTCAGACAGGGATAAGAGTAAGTGGGATATTGCACTTGCTATAAAAAACTGCTCTAACGCCGTTATTTTATTGTTAAATACATTAAACACTCAGAGGTTACAAACTTGGTTGAAATAACAGACAAAAAGACAGCATGGACGGGTAAATTTTTAAAGACAGTTTTAATTGAATTAAAAAATTCAAAGGGTGAAAAGTTTGTATGGGAGGCATTTAAGCGGCAAAACTGTAATGGCATCATAGCAGTTGTGCCATTTACCAAAGACGGGCAGGTAGTGGTTATAAAGCAATTCAGACCCCCTGTGGAAAAATACGTAATAGAGTTCCCGGCTGGTTTAAGCGACAAAGGAGGAGAATCACTGATAGAAGTAGCGCACAGGGAACTACTTGAGGAAACCGGCTACAGCTCCCCTGTAATGAAATTAATAGCAACCGGCCCGCTCTCTGCCGGAGCCTCCACTGAGGTACTGACTGTTTTCGTTGCTGTGAATGCTGAAAAAACATCCGGCCAGAACCTTGACCACGGAGAGGAAATTGAAATCATCACCCTGCCTGTAAAAAACTTTTACGAAAATGCCTATGCCCTTGAAAATGAAAACACATATATAGACCTGAAACTCTTCGGACTGTTTGAACTGGCAAAGAGATTTATTTAATACAAAGTATTCCTCTTATCTCAACTATTCGGCAGCACTGATACACAGACATGCGTTTTGGCCGCCAAAGCCAAAAGAGTTGGAAAGTACATAGCTATGCTGCCTCTGTATTGCAGCATTTGGTACGTAATTGAGGCTGCACTTGGGGTCGGGAAATTCGTAGTTAATCGTAGGAATAATAGTTGAACTATTAATACCCATTATGCTAAGAACACATTCAATTGCCCCTGCCGCGGCTATAGTGTGTCCAAGCATTGATTTATTCGAGCTTATCGGGACAGTATCAGAAAGGGTGCCAAACACTTCTTTAATAGCCATGGTTTCAGTAGCATCGTTTTGAAGGGTTGAGGTGCCGTGGGCGTTTATATATCCAATATCGGCAGGACTTAGTGAAGCATCCTCAAGGGCTGCCCGCATGGCAATTACAGCGCCCTCCCCTTTTGGGTGCATATCGGTTATCCTGTAGGCATCGGCAGAGGAGCCATAGCCTCTAATTTCAGCATAAATGTTAGCGCCGCGCTTTTTAGCGTGGCTAAACTCTTCTAAGATTACAGCCCCTGCACCCTCAGACATAACAAAGCCGTTCCTTTTTCTGTCAAACGGGCGTGAGGCCTTATCAGGCGTGGAATATTTTTCAACCAATGCCTTTATAAGAACAAAGCCTATAAAACCGGTAAAATTAAGCGAAGACTCACATCCGCCAGCTATCATAACATCCGTTGCACCGGACTTTATAAACGCACAGGCCTCGCCTATGGCCTGAGAGCCCGCTGCACAGGCGCTTGCTATAGCAAGATTAGGCCCCTTACAGTTAAACAGCGCAGAAAGCAACGTTGAACCCACGTCTGATTTTCGCCTGAAGAAGTTAAAATACGAATATCCGCCTTTGTTTCTAAGCCCTTCAATATCCCATCCGCCTTTACCGTCATAAAACCTGTGCAGAAACACCATGTCGCTAACAACCGGATTCTCACCATGAAAACCAAGAGCGACCCCTGCGCTCTCCGGTATAGTTTTGGCACTTAGCCCTGCTCTCTTAAGTGCCTCATCAGTGGCTCCTATCATAAACCTTGAGCCTCTTGTCACATATTTTTCAAGCCGTTTAACATCTATTTCATTGTTGATGTCTTTAATGTTTACGTTCCATGAACCGTTAACCTCACCGCCAACCGTGCAGGGGAGCCCTCTTGTATCAAAATTAGTAATTTCTCCTATGCCGGAGCGCCCCAAACGTGCATTTTCAAACGTTTCATCGGCAGTTACCCCAAGCGGAGTTATCATACCGTAACCGGTAACCACAATCCGGCGCTTTTTCTGCTCCGTACTCATTTCAGGATTTAATAATGTTATGGTCTTTTTGGGTTTTCTCAAGCCAGTTTTTAATGAGATCATCTCCGTTTTCATAAGGCGCCTCGGCACTGCAACCGCCGCATATTACGTGTGTGCCGTCCTCGGTTTTCCAGCTTGATGCGCCACAGGCAGGACACTTTTCAGGCAGAGAATCCAAAATATCCATAACTGCCATTGACATTGACTTTACGGTCACCATTGCCGGCAGGGCATCCATATCCATACCCGGAGTGAGTTCATCAAAACTCTCCCCCGCCTCCTTTCCGGCAGACAGACGTATCTTCATGAGCTTAACGGCAGTTTCGGTAAGTTGACCGTTAGAGTCAACCGCCGTGCCCTCTCCAAACATCTCCTCTATGTGCTCTATTATGAAGTGGCGTGCCATCTTTATACCAAATGTCTGCTCAAGGCGGTAATTAATGTCAAGAAAGTCCAGTGACTCGGCTCCAAGGTCTTTTATCAGAGAGCTATCCGACGTAATTTTCTCTTTGTCTATCGTCAGAGTGTCCGATATTGCTGTTTTCATCTCCTCTATCACCCGTTCAAATGGTATCAGGTTTTGTTTCATAAGGTCATCTCCTTTTACTGATATTTATATGTTTTTCTGCTATTTCGTAAAGTTTCTGAATAAACTGTTGCTCATACCGCGGTCAACTACTATTGTTTGCCCCGATATGCCGCGGCTCTGGCCGCTGCACAGAAAATACACGACATCTGCAATTTCCTCAGGGGTAACAAAAAACGACTCCGGCATCATATCAAGCCCCTCAACGTACTGTCTAAGCACTTTAAATGAATCGGTTTTCACAATCCCCCCTGAAACGGCATTTACGGATATTCCTTTTTTAGATAGCGTCTCCGATAAATCCCTGACCACGGCCTCCATAGCCGCCTTCATGCTGCCAAGCGGGTAGCTTGCATTGTAGTACTTACTACCCAGGCTTGATATGAAAACTATTTTTCCGCTGGCTGCCTCTAAATAACTGAGTGCCTCCTGGACACAGAATATGTTTCCCATATAATTAGTTCTGACAAGATCATTTAGCTCCCGTTCAAAGAGTTTCTCAATCGGCTTAAACGGTGCCTTTGCTGCGTTTAAAACAAGATAATCAAGACGGCCTAAATTGCTGATGGTTTCAGCAATCAGATATTTAACCTCGTCTTTTTTAGAAATATCAGCTTTTATTGAAACCGCATTAACTCCCAGAGATTTAAACTCCTCAACAAGCGCCTTGGCGGCACTTTCGGACTTTCCACCCTCGCGGGAATAGTTAACGGCCACATCAACTCCGCTTTTGGCAAACCTAACGGCTATTGCCCGCCCAATTCCACGTGAACTGCCGGTTATCAAAGCACATGGTCGTATGTTATTTGAACTGTCTTCCATTTAACTTTCAATTTTAACAAAACACCAGTTTCTTTATCAACCAATTCAGAGGAAAGCGCCGCAGTGAGGATGAAAGAAAAATCTTACTAAATGCTTTACAACTCTACTACATTGCCTTTTGCCACGGCAAAGCATGTGGTAGAGGAATTAATTTTTCTTATGTGTGCCCGGCAATTTTCCACCATAGCGTCTATCTCATCGTCTGTTCTGTTTTGATTATGGTGGAATAAACCGAAGTTTTTTACATTGGCCTCTAAGGCAAGTTTAAGCGAATCAGTGTATATGGAGTGTCCCCATGTTATCTTTTCCGGGTACTCCTCCTCGATATATTCTGAGTCATGGTAAAGCAAGTCCGCCCCTTTTGCAAATTCCATATAGTCCTTATAATCCAGTCCGCCAGGTTGTTTATACCGCAGCTCATTATCTGTTATGAATACAAAAGTTTTGCCGTTTTCCTGGAATTTATAACCAAGTCCTTTGTTTGGATGACTGAGATAAATAGGGGTTACAGTCATTGAGTCTATTTGAAAAGTGCCGCTACAAAGATCAGTGTATTTAAACTCAGCCTTAACCTCATTGAAATTAACAGGAAAATTTGGCGACACCATAGTCTTTGAGCTCATCTCCTCTATAGTTTCCTTAGTAAAGACACATCCATAAAAGTCAATTTGTGTACCCTCTTTATAAATCGGCCTGAAAAAAGGAAACCCCATGATGTGGTCCCAGTGAAAATGGGTAAAGAAAATATGAAACCTTGTTTGATTTTCGTCAATCATTTTCTTGCCTAACTCTCTGATTCCGGAGCCAGTATCAATTATTAACCTTGCGCCGCTGTCTGTCATTATTTCGATGCAGGTCGTATCTCCCCCATATTTCAGATATTCCTTACCTGATACCGGTATCGAACCTCTTGAACCCCAGCATCTTATCAGCATTTATATTTCCTCTTCATTGTTCCCAATCATAATTCCCATGGCCTAGCAAAGGAATACACATTTCCCACACATCAATAGCATTATAAAATATTTTATTTAAAAAAAAAATTATTTTTTTTAGTATTTTCTAATTATCCGGCATGAGTCAGACATGCCATTAAAAAATTATGGATTTTTCTTTAACATAAGTTTATAATAACCCTGTGGTGGCTCACGCAAAGCATGTGCCGGAGATAGATCCGCTGGCTATAATTTAATAACAAACTTGCAGGGGCGGCGGTACTCAGACAGGAATGATTTGACAATGAAAGCTCTGTTTGTATCTAACTGGCAAAAGCGGTTGTTATACCGGGGAGCGTGATTAAAGTTCTGATATGTGGATAGAAATAATATTAGTCTTAGTGTTTATAGTGTTCAGTGGCTTTTTTGCCAGCGCTGAAATAGCAGTTGTCACCTCTCGTAAGGCACGGATAGAGGCTCATGCTAAGGAGGGTGTGAGGTCAGCAAAGACATTGCTCACTCTTATAGGAAATCCAAACAGATTTTTGGCTACAGTGCAGGTGGGCGTCACAATAGGCGGGGCTGTGGCCTCATCATTAGGCGGTGTGTTAGCTATAAAGGCTCTTAAGCCAGTGATTGCAGGTGTACCAATTCAAATGATATCAAGATTGGCAGAACCTCTGGCTATTGGTATAGTCATATGTGTGACATCATATCTGACTCTGATTTTAGGCGAGCTGGTTCCTAAATCCATTGCCCTCATGTTTCCTGAAAAAGTAGCACTTTTTGTGGCTAAACCTATTGCAACATTTTCTAAAATAAGCTCAGTTGTGGTTAACGTGCTCTCTGCCAGCACCAACCTCCTCCTAAAACCATTTGGTAAAACCGCTTTCATGGACCGGGCATTAATATCTCAGGAGGAGATAAAAATGCTCATTAAGGAGGGTAAAGAAAGGGGAATTTTTGAACTGACCGAACAGGAACTTATTCAAAGTGTTTTTGAGTTTACCGATATATCAGTCAAAGAGGTTATGGTGCCCACAGGCCAGGTAGTGGCGCTGTCTCTTGATGATCCGCTTGAGAGCGTCCTTGCCAGGATTTACGAGGAGCAATACTCACGATACCCGGTCTATAGTAAGGAGATAAATAACATACTTGGCATTATTCACACAAAAGACGTATGTAATATGCTTTCAAAACATCGGGAAATTAACCTTAGAAAGTTACTAAGGCCACCTTTTTATGTGCCTGAGACCCTAATGATAAGCACGCTTTTGGCAGATATGCGGAGAAAACGCATGCACATGGCTATAGCTGTTAATGAACATGGACTTGTAACAGGAATTGTCACAATTGAAGACCTCCTTGAGGAAATCGTAGGAGAAATCAGAGACGAGCACGACACAGAACAGCCTGTAATAGAGTTAGGCAATAACACCTACATTGTCTATGCTTCTATTAACATCAGGGACTTAAAAGACGACTATGAGATAGCACTTCCCGAGTCTCCGCAATACGACACGCTTGCCGGGTTTGTTCTGACCACACTTCAGAAAATTCCCAGATGCGGCGAGACAATCGAGCTGCCCGATATGAAACTTACCGTTGTTGAGGTGGTTCACACAAGGGTGGCCAAAGTTAAAATCGAACTGACTAAAAAAGAAGAGGTGATTAATGAAAGTGATCTACAAACTGAATAAGTTATATCCCTGCAGCAGATTTTTCATTTTTATAACGGTGCTTCTTTTTATGTTACCGTTGTTTTCATGTAGCGGTTTAGAAGAGAATCGAAACACATCTGGTTACTTTAAAGAAACAGAAACTTTAGACAACACAAAAACCTATACTCTTTCAAACGGCCTTAAGTTGATAATAATAGAGGACCACAGAAGCCCGATTGCAACCTTCCAGGTGTGGTACAGGGTTGGATCAAGAAATGAAAAAACCGGAAAGACCGGTATAAGCCATTTCCTTGAGCATATGATGTTCAAAGGGACCAAAAACTATGGCTCTAAGGTGTTCTCTAACCTTATCCAGAAAAACGGCGGCACTGACAACGCCTTCACAACAAAAAACTACACCATGTACTACCAGACTGTGGCCTCAGACAGGATAGACATCTCTATAGAGATGGAGGCTGACAGGATGTCCAACCTTCTTGTGAGAGCGGAGGATGTCAACTCGGAACGAAAGGTGGTTATGGAGGAGCGCAGGCTCAGGACCGACGACGACCCGCAGGACCTGCTTTTGGAAAAGCTTAACGCCAAGGCCTTCTCACTGCACCCTTACGGCAATCCTGTAATTGGATGGATGAAAGAAATAGAAAATATTTCCCGCGATGAGCTTTATCGTTACTATAAGACGTACTACAGTCCGGATAATGCTGTTATAATAATTGCCGGTGACGTTGACTCTGTCAAAATCCTGGAGAAAGTTAATAAATATTTTGGGAAAATCAAACGAGGTCCGGCCAAAGAGCCTGTGACTGTAACTGAACCAACCCAGACAGAGGAAAAACGCATAACTCTTAAAAAACAGGCTAAACTACCGTATCTTGTCATGGCCTACCACGTGCCCTCCGTGCCTGATAAGGACAGCTACGCAGTGGATGTGTTAACCATAGCGCTGTCGGGTAAAAGCGGACGCCTTTACCGTGATCTCGTAAAGGAGCAGCGAATTGCTTTTAACGCCTTTGCCTCCTACAGCGGTCTGTACATTGATCCATACCTGTTTTATGTGGGAGGAACCACCAAAAATATGGGGGACATTGACAAGTTTGAAAAAGCATTGAACATAGAACTTGAGAAGCTTAAGGAGGAGCCTCTGTCAGAGCGGGAGCTTCAAAAGGCAAAAAACATGGTTGAATCCACATTCATAATGGGACAGGACTCGATTTTCTTTCAGGCGGAAATTCTTGGTATGTACGAAATGCTTGGAAACCGGCGGCTTAAAGATGAATACCTTAAGGAAATCAGCAAAGTCACCGCTCTTGATGTCATAAGAGTAGCTAAGAAATATTTTGTACCGACAAACAGAACTGTTGGAGTTCTGATACCAGAGTAATATTTTTAACAGGAGAGATGCGGTATGAAAATTAAAAAACCGGTATTTAACATATACAACACAGTACGAACAAGGGTTACGGAATCATTGACAAACAGTATCTGCCTTACAGCAGTAATGCTTATTGTTTTAACTGCAGGTGCTTTTATGCCGGGCGTCTCAGAGGGTGTAGAGGCAAGGCGGGAGGTTTTGCCGAATGGGTTAAAGGTAATAGTGTCAGAGCGGCATAATCTCCCTATAGTGAAGCTTGAGATGATTGTTGCAGCCTCACGGCTGGATGAGCCAGCGGCTAAGGCTGGGCTATCCCACCTTGTTGCCGAAATGCTACTTGAGGGCACTAAGGAGCACACATCTAAGGAAATCATAGAGGAGATAGAGTTTATGGGCGCCTCCTTAGAGGTAAACTCAGAAGCTGACTATACCTCGATAAGACTCTCAGTTCTTAAAAAAGACTTCAGCAGAGCATTTGAAATATTCGCCGACTGTGTAATGCATCCAGCATTTACAGAGTCAGAATTAAGCCAAAAAAAGGATTTGGTTCTTGGCGCTTTGTGACAAGAGGAGGAATCCCCGGAGTTTGTGGCGAATAGGGCTTTTATTTCGGAGGTTTATGGAAACAGCCCATACGGCAGGCTCTCAACCGGGACTCCAAAAACTATTAATACCATAAAGCAGCAGGATTTAGTTAATTTCCACCATGAGCGCTACGTTCCGTCAAACAGCATTCTTGCCGTAGCCGGTGATATTACATATGATGAGGTTGCAGCGTTGGTAGATAAGCACATGGGCAACTGGAAAGAAGGACACGTAAAAGCGCGTGGTGCAATTAAGTCGGAAAAATATCTCACAAAGAAAAACGTCACACTCATAGACAGAGACATAACTCAAGCCAACATAATACTTGGCGGAGTCGGCATAAAACGTGACAATCCCGACTACTACACAATTAGCGTTATGAACTATATTTTAGGCGGCGGAGGGTTTGCCTCAAGAATGGTTAAAACCATAAGGGACGATCTGGGGCTTGACTATGATGTTCACTCGCACTTCCTTGCTTACAAGTATGGCAGAGACTTCAGGGTAACTACTCAGACAAAAAATGAATTTGCCAAAACCTCCATTGCTGAAATTTTAAAGCAAATAAAAATAATGAAAGAAACCCTCGTAAAGGATGAAGAGCTTAGTGATGCAAAGTCATATTTAACCGGCAGTTTTCCCAGACGCCTTGATACGACCGATAAAGTTGTAACCTTTATGGCTCAGACCGAGTTTTATGGACTGGGACTTGACTACGATAAGCGCTATATAGACTACATTAACGGCATAACCAAAGAAGCTGTGAAACGTGTTGCTTTGAAGTATCTGAATGACACCAACTATCAATTAGTCATAGTGGGAAGTAAGAGCAAAATTAATGCGGCACAGGACGTAAAATAACCGCAGTGGTTGAATCGTTAAAGACTCCCGATGCTATGCAGCAGTGGTCACAGAAAAAATACAAAATGGGTAAGACTGTTGGGTTAGTGCCTACAATGGGAGCTCTCCACAGAGGACACATTAGTCTGATTGAAGCCTCAAAGCAGGAAAATGACCTCACCGTGGTAAGCATCTTCGTTAATCCAACTCAGTTTTCCGCAGGGGAGGATTTTGAAAAATATCCGAGAGATTTTGCCGGCGATTGTAAAAAACTTGAACAGGCTGGCATAGACGCTCTGTTTTTGCCTAAAACCTCGGATATGTATAGCGAGGGGTTTGCAACATATATAGAGGTAAGGGGAATTTCCAACAGACTATGCGGCGCTTACAGAGCAGGACACTTCACAGGTGTTGCAACGATTGTAGCCAAACTCTTTAACACCGTAATGCCAACACATGCATACTTTGGACTCAAGGACTACCAGCAGTGTGTAGTCATCAGAAAAATGGTGTCAGACCTTAACATACCGGTTACTCTGAGGTTTTGCGACACAGTGAGAGAACACGATGGTCTTGCAATGAGCTCAAGAAACACATATCTGACCTCTGAACAAAGACTTGATGCCCCCATACTTTACAAGGCACTGTGTAAGGCCAGCTTATTGATAAGTGAAAGACGGCTGGTTAAATTCAGAGAGGCCGCTTCACTTATGCAGCAACTACTAAAATCCTCGGCACACATTAGTGAAATTCAGTATGGCTCCGTGTATGACTCAGAGACACTTGATGATATTTCAGAGCAAGATGCATCCTCTTACAGCGGAAAACCAGTGGCTCTTGCCATAGCCGTGAAAATCGGCTCTACCCGCTTGATAGATAACCTGATAGTCACCGTCCCATAACTTTCCGCATGATACCAAGCCGCATCCTATCGCCTAACTTTGTTGGCATCGTCAAAAGCTCCTCAACGTACTCAAAAGTACGCCTGCGTCGCTTTCTCCTTGCCGCCTCGTTATGCTTCTGACTGCAGCTCGGTATGACAGAACTTCATTTTATAAAGGCTGGCTCAGGGGACAAAAAAATTGTATTTATACACGGAAACCTTGCCTCTTCGCTGTGGTGGAAAAAAACCCTTTCAGATATTAAAGCACCATGTGAGGGCTATGCTGTGGATCTTCCGGGATGTGGCAAAACCAAAGAGACCAAAGCTGTGACAACACTTGAATATTTAGCCTCGCTTATTAACAATTTTTTGACAACATCAGAATTAGAGCGGGTAGCCCTTGTAGGGCATTCTATGGGAGGCGGCATAGCCCAGTTGACAGCGATAAATTATCCGGAGCGTATTGAAAAACTGGTGCTGGTAAACTCCATCCCGATGCACGGATTTCAGGGGTTTTATAGCTATGGAGAAGACAAACTCAGACAGTTAAGACAACGCGACACGGTATTTAGAAAATCAATCAAAAATGTGATGCCAAAACTTAGAGATTCGGAATTTTTTGAGGAAATAGTAACACAGGCAAAAGCAATTTCGGATAATACCTACATTAGCCATTCTAAGGCCATGTATGATGCCAACTGGACAGACAGGATCGGTATGATAAACTCTCCAACCCTATTTATACAAGGACAGCTGGACAGATTTGTAACAATGAAAGGGAGCCTGAAAACAGCTAAAGCAATTAAAAATTGTATCTTTGTAACCATTCCCAACTGCGGGCACAGCCCTATGGTAGAAGTCCCTGATGAATTCAACAAGGTTTTGTTTGATTTTGTTGGCTGTTAAAAAATTAGACCGTATCAGACTTATAACGAAGTAATCTGATACGTTTAAGTAAGGAACCCTTAAAAAGATTAATCCGCAGATGACACAGATGAACGCAGATAGAAAAATATATATCTGTGAAAATCTGCGCAATCTGCGGAAAAAATCCTTTTTCTATATTCTCAAAGCTTTACTATTTTTGGACATTTTCATTTTGATTAAACAAATCCTGGTATAAGTGTTGACAATATTATGCTCTAATTGTTTTAATTAGTGACATGTTTGAATAGAATTCAGGTAATTGAATAATACTAAAACGAAAGGGGGGTTGTATTTATGAAGTTAGGAGTATTTGTAAGTGAATATGGCACAACGAACGATACCCTCGAAAGGCTGAAAGCGGATTTTCTGGGAATAGTGTTAGTGCAAAACGGCGTTTACAATGCTGTGGTCAGTGAAAACGGCCAGACGTCGCCGGTTCTTGGAAAAGGTACGAAAGTGTATGCTCTTTCGGAGGATTTGCTGGTAAGAGGGTTTGATCCGTCAAAGGTGGACAAGAGAGTAACAGTGGTGGATTACGGCGGAGTCGTGGATTTGATTTTTAACAATTTTGAAAAATTAATATGGCTATAAGGGGGAACAGAAAAAGATGAGCAAATTAACGATAGGATGTTTTTCATCCCTTGTGGGGTCTATGACGCTGGATTTTGCCGTAAAGCTTGCCGAGGCCGCAAGAAAAAAAGGCCATGATGTTGATATGTGGCTTTCCGGTAACGGCACCATGCTTGCAAAGAAAGGACAGCGCTCTTTTAAGGATTACTCATCGCTTGAAAAAACCATGACTGATTTGGTGGCTGGCGGGATGACTGTTGTAGCCTGTGAGGCTTGTGCTGAGGCACGAGGGTACCACAAAGAGGACTTCATAGACAGTTTTGGCAGAAAGAGTATGGATTGGTATTTAGCCAGTTGTTTTGGCGCCGACCGGGTGCTTCATATAGGAGGTGAGTAAGCTATGGCTATTAAAAAAATAGCTTTCGTTGTTGATAAGTTACCGTATAAGGGAGAAAGTTCAAGATTGGCACTGACTCACTGCATAGCAAGCCAGACTGTGGAGATACACCTTGAGGAGGACGAAAACGTGGAGCCCGTGCTGGCCTTTGTCGGCAACGGCGTTTTAAACTGTTTGAGGAACCAAAACGCAGAGGCTTATGGTGTTTCAACTATGGAATCCCACATTAAAAATGCACTCCTTACCGATATCAAAGTGTTGATTTGTGAGGAGGATGTTAAGAGGCTTGGCATAGCAGAAGAAAACCTGATTATGGATGCCGAGGACTTTGGTGCAGACATGACGAGCCAGATTGTTCCCTTTAGTGAGATAATGGCTGAGATAGAGTCGTCTGTTCACTTAATGTATTTTTAAATAAAAAATTTATTTTGGAGGAAAAACTATATGGGCGATTTAAGAGCGGAGGAACCCACAGAGGTACTGGATGTGTTAGGCAGGGTTTGTCCATATCCGTTAGTGTTGACAAAGAAAAAACTCGAAAAAATGGAAAAAGACACACTTCTTAAAGTTCTGTGTGATGCCCCGGCATCAGCCGAGGACTCTATTCCAAAGTATGCAGAAAAACAGGGTTTTGGCTTTGACTCCGTTAAGGTAGAAGATAAGGGCCACTGGGAACTCTACATTAAGAAAACCAAGTAAGTTTATACAAAATATAGTATATAGTACCCCAGGGCGGCTTTAGCGCTGCCCCCTGGGGTATGCAATAAAATCAGACGTAAAAAAAGGGTAGTAAAACAATTGTTATTTTAACTTGGGAGAGTATTTTAAAGTGCACAGCTGAGTACAAATAACACATGGGATAAAGCGGCTGTAGGGGTTTCTTTGAAACTCTAAAATATATAAAACGAGGTGCTTTAGTATGAAAAAGATTTTGTTGTTATCGTTGTGTTGTGTTTTGCTGTTTATGATGTTGTCATGTAAAACAACCTATAGCGATTATCGTGCTGACGCAGTTGTCAAACAGCAGCTAAGTACAGTGGATATCGCAATGGAACTGTGCAGATATTTACCTAAAGGCATAACATGTCCAGACAACTACACGCTTACTACCACTAAAGACAGTGAGGCGCAGGAACGCATAAGTCAGTCACTGTTTTTATTTAATGACAACCAAACAGGAAATAAGTACAGAGAACATCGCAATAATGTACAAAACCATATTTTATGGCTATCAGACGCTCAGTGCAGTGAATTTGAGAACCGTTTGAAATTAAAGCAAGATTTTTTTAACACTCTAACCTCAGGTTTAGCAACCTCCTTTGCAGGAGTTGCCTCAATCGTTAGTAGCCCGCTTGCGGTTGCCAAAGCTTTATCAGCAAGTTCCGCTATTACTACTGGCATACAATCTGAAGTGAATCATCAAGTTTATGGAGAGCTGGTAAGCCAAATTTTAAAATCCTCCATAGATGCAAAGAGGTACTATTTATTAAAAGACATACAAATAAAACAAACCTATTGCAAAAGAAATTACACGATCGAAGCTGCAATAAAAGATGCTATTGACTATAATAACGCCTGCAGTCTTATATCCGCCTTAGAAACAGCGAAGGATGCTGTTACAGACTTAAAATCACCCGCAATTGGCACCATGGTACAATGGATAAATCAATACAGCGAACTTAAAACTGCTGTAAACAATGCTTCATCTGCCAACCCTGCAACAACTACTAAAACACAAGACAATAAAACCTTTACAGTCACGACATATATAATAGACAATACCACTGCTGCAAAAGCTCCACTTCCAACTGCATGGTATAACTGCGATAATGAAACCAGTTATCAATTAATATTACCAGATCCAAACGCCAAGGCTGATTCAAAAGATAACACAACAAAAATAAAAAAGGCTCCCAAAAAGCCAAAGAAAAAGAAAGTTGCAAAGAAACCAACCGATAATAACGCTGCTGCTAAACCAGCTGCAGACCAAACTGCACTTAAGCCAATCGGTAATTAATAAAACTCTGGTAAAACTATCCTAACGGCTTGGCTGGCTAGCTCCTCGCATATCGCGTAGGGCAGCCAGCCGTTGCCGTCCATTTACTGTCCTGGGGGAAAATATCTATAGAGGTACTTCAAAGAATTTCATTTTAAGCAACGGCATTTCTGCCTACGTGGTTGTCGTCGTGTTGCCTTCAACGCTCTGTGCCGTTTCAGTAACAGGATACGCATACATAACCACGCCTGAGATGCCGTTTCCGGAATCCGTATATGGAATAGCATCCATTTGAAAGTGTTTTGTTTCACCTGAGGGCATCACTCTCCCAAGTGTCAAATTAGTTTGTGGTTTTCCAGATTCAATTAAGTCAAAAATTTCTGAACTTTCAATATCCGCAAAAACCTCTGAAAATGGTGTACTCCTAAGTTCATCCATCATGGCACCGGAATTTTCAACGGCATATCTGTTTGCGTTTACTATCAAACCGGCACTGTCTAAGACCCAAATGCAGGCAGGTATTGAGTCTAATATGAGATTAATTTCCCTTGTTTTTTTCTGAAACTGCTCCTCTAAATCTTTCTTTCTCTGAATGTCTTCAACTATATACAAAAGATTAGCAGGAGAGCTCTCCACTCCGTAAATCAGAGACACTGTTATCTGTCCCCAGCAATACCCTCCGGTTTTCCTGAGGTAACGCGCCTCCATCGTGAAATGATTTCTGTTGCCCACGAGAATTTCATTAAAAAAGTTCTTTGCCGTTTCAATATCATCAGGGTGGGTCAAATCATAAACGAAGCGCCCGGCAATATCCCCTGCTTTATAGCCAAGCATTTTTTGAAACGTTTTATTGGAATTTGTAATTCTACCGTTTATCTCTGTGATGATTATACCGGCTATATTTTTTTCAAACATAGCCTTAAAAAACTCTTTCTGTTTGATTTCTTTTATAACGGTTTTCTTAAGCGTTTTCTCTATTGCGGTAAGCCTTGATATATCCATGTCGGCACACATAACCCGTGTTGGTTTACCCTTTTTGCCACAATATACTTTACCTCTTGCAAGCATTGACAAGACTGTGCCGTCTTTGTGCTTTAGCTTGTGTGTGATTTCAAAATTTGACATACACTGGCCTATCGCCTTTTGTAATTCACTCTTAAAATAAATAGTATCCTCCACACTTATAAGACTATAAAGAGCGCTCATAGAGTTTTCTATTTCATCGTCATTGTAACCAGCCATTCTTTTCAGGTTGGTATCAATAAACACATCACCGGACTCTATATCCCAGTCCCATATCCCAATCCCTCCGGCACTTGAAGCCATAGCATAGCGTTCGGAATTTTCCTTCAGCTTTTTTTCCATGCCATGTTTAAAGAGAGTCATCTCTATTGAGGCATACAGTGACCTGTCATCAAAGGGTTTCAGGATGTAGCCAAAGGGTCCTGTCACTTTTGCTCTCTTTAATAATTGTTCATCTGAGTAGGAGCTTACAAATATTACAGGGATGTCGTAATAGTTATGAATCTCACTTGCTGCCTCTATGCCGTCAATGTCGCCGATGAGCTGTATGTCCATAAGAATCACATCCGGCTTTAACTCTAATACTTTATCTATTGCATCCTGCCCTGTGGAGGCTGACCCTACAACATCATACCCAAGTTTCTTAAGGGTTACTGTTATATCCTGAGATATTATTACCTCATCGTCAACAACAAAAATTCTGCCGCTTGCCATATTTAAAATCTCCAGGTTTGCATTTTTTATAGTAACACTAAATGAAATTTTTTCTCAAATTTTTTGTGCTGAGAAAAGGCTATTTATAATTAGCCGCCAATTGTTATATAATCACACTACAGGGAGAGATAATAACTATAAAGAATAAATCAGGAGGGTGGATGGAGAAACTGAATAAATTAAAGGGTTTTGCCGGACGAAAGGGCCCGCTTCTTATGATAATCATGGATGGCGTGGGACTAGGCAAAGAGGATGAAACCAATGCAGTGTTTTTAGCAAAGACGCCGACTTTGGATAAACTGTTTAAGAGTGAGTTTTTTACCTCGATACGGGCTCATGGTGAGGCCGTGGGGCTGCCCTCGGATGAGGATATGGGTAACAGCGAGGTAGGACATAACGCCTTCGGTGCAGGCCGTGTGTTTGCTCAGGGGGCAAAACGGGTAAATGAGGATTTTGCCACAGGAGCAGTGTTTAGTGGGAAACTTTGGCAAAAAATCGTAGAGCGCGGTAAAAACGGCGGCGCTGTTCACTTTATAGGCCTCTTTTCAGATGCTAACGTCCACTCAAATATCAGCCATTTATACGCAATGATTAATAAACTTGCCGAGGTTGGAGTTAAAAAAGTGCGGGTGCATCCGCTTTTAGATGGACGCGATGTGGGGCCAAGAACCGCCCTTGAATACGTCACCCCTCTTGAGGAGGCGCTTAAAAAAATCAGGGATGAACGCGGGTTTCATTACGTCATAGCCTCCGGAGGCGGGCGAATGAACGTCACCATGGACAGGTATGAAGCCGACTGGCGGATTGTTAAACGGGGCTGGGATGCTCACGTAAACGGTATCGGCACCCCCTGTAAGTCCTGCACTGACTATGTTAACGATTCCTATGCAAAAGACATTGACGACCAAAACATGGACGCATTTGTCGTGGTTGATGAGGCAGGTAATCCTGTTGGACGCATGGAGGACGGGGATTCTGTAATCTTTTTCAATTTCAGGGGAGATAGGGCAATAGAAATCTCTAAGACATTTGATTCAGGCCCGGAGTTTGATAAGTTTGAACGGGGACGTTTTCCCGATGTATTTTATGCCGGTATGATGGAGTACGACTCTGACGCAAAGGTACCCAAAAATTATCTGGTCGTTCCGCCTCAGATAGATAAAACTGTGTGTGAGTATCTTGCTAAGGATAGCATTCCAATGTTTGCAATATCTGAGACTCAGAAGTATGGTCATGTGACATATTTTTGGAATGGTAATCGCTCCGGGTATATAGACGAAAAACTTGAAAAATACATGGAAATTCCATCCGATAAATTAACCTTTGACAAGGCTCCTAAGATGAAAGCGTATGAGATAACTGAAGCAGTCACTGAAGCTCTTAAGTCCGGCAAGTATCGTTTTGTGAGGCTTAACTTTGCTAACGGCGATATGGTTGGACACACTGGTGTAATGGAGGCTGCAATCACAGCAGTAGAAACGGTTGATGAATGTGTTGGGAAACTCCTTGATGTAGTCAACTCTCTTGGCGGTATAGCGATTGTAACGGCAGATCATGGAAATTCAGACGAGATGATTTCAATTAAAAAGGGCAAAAAAACCGTTAAGACCTCACACACGCTAAACCCTGTGCCATTTATCATATACGACCCGGGCTTTGCTGGCGAGTATAAACTTTCTAAGGTAGAAAAACCCGGGCTTAGTAATGCGGCAGCCACACTGTGCAATCTGCTTGGGTTTGAAAGTCCGGCGGGCTATGATCCGTCGCTAATTACTTTTGTTAAATAAAGGGAAATATTTAAGGAGGAGGCACTGCCTCCCCCTTATACCCCCTCCGCACGGGGAAATGATTTCCCCGTGACCCCTCGGTTTTTTGGCTACTGGGTTTTATTTAGTGTTTTGTTTGTTAGGTAAAGAATTTTTTAACCGGCATTTTGCCGGTTAAAAAGTCTTACAGGGGAATCCCCTTAGGGGAGGCGAGCTCCGCCCGCACAACATACGAAAAGATTAAAAAATTTATAATTATTATTGGTTTGAAAGTAACTCGGTATTAATTACAAAAGTGAAAAACGCCTTTATAATCTCCGCCATACAAAGCGGAGCAGGTAAAACCACGGTTTCACTTGCCCTTATGGCTCTCTTTAAGCATCATGG
>JADFYB010000137.1 GCA_015233245.1 Nitrospirota bacterium
CTGATATAGCGAAATATCTAAACATGGGTGCTTCTGGTGTTCAAATGGCAACACGCTCATTGAAGACGCAGAGGAAACTAAGGCTATTGAACTTATAAGAGAGCAGAAGGCTAAGGAGTTCAGTTTGAGGGCTATATGTAGTGAGCTTTCCGTTAAGGGATACAAACCACGAGGTAATAAGTGGCATCCAATGACAGTAAAAAGAATACTCATGGAGGTGGCATAATGGATAACAAGGATAAAAAAGTAACACACCGAGCGGTGAGTGACGATCAGACAGATAAAGACAATGGTTGCAAACCAGTCGTGGGACGCTATTGTATAAACCCCGAAAAACCTACAGTTATGCAAGTTTCAGATGAAATAAACACTGTAGAGAGTCGTGTTGAGTTACTAAATGATATTTTCGGCCAGGGGATAGAATTGTCTGAGGAAGGGATAGGCGGAGTTTCCTATGTCCTTTGGAGTATCAGTGATTCACTTATCCATTGTGGAGAGGCACTGGATAAAATACGAGAGGTGCAGACAAAAACGGCTTAGAATCGGAGCGCAAAACAAACAAACCGCACATAGGGGTAAGGCCTTTGAGCTTTATCCCTGAGTGTGCTACAGAATTTAAGGAGAGGATAGAGAAAAGCATAACTAAAAAAAATTTTTGTAAAAACTGATAAAAAGCAGTTGACATGTGTAATATAATATGCTATACTTTTATTGTAAGTATGGAATGTTATAATAAGGAGGTAAAAATGAGAGAACCGATAGTATTTTATTCGGATGTGGACAGGGAATATTTTGATACTGATGAGCCAACAATTATAGACCGTTCGCTTATGCACAAGTTTATTGCTGAGCAAATAAAGGACTATAAAGAACCCGTGCGTAAGGGTAAGGCAAAGCGTGACCCTGTAGGTAATTCTAAGGCTAAAATAGCAACAGCTCTGCTCTCAATGACCCATTTAGCCGGTACTGCCATTTCAGATATACTGCAAACCCCGTATATTTCAGTTAAAACATGGAGAGCACAGAAAGGCTTTCGTGACCTTACAGAGCAATATTGTGATGAGTTTAGCAAAATATTGTTTAAACATATTAAAAGTGTTATTGAACTCTACACTTTCGATATAAGCAAAGATTCAAAAGATGTATTGAGTGAAACGATGGGTAGAATGACCACAAAAGCAAATCCTTTAGAGTATAAATATTATGGGGACAGGTTGAAAGAACGTGTTACAAGACTTTTTTATGAATGGTTAGCGATGATTGCGGATATTCATCAGAGAGAACAAATTGAACTGTATTCCCTCCATATTTACGGGTACCATAACGGTGTTTTGCAAGTAGATATTAACCGCTTTGAATCTCTAATCATGGCAGAGATTGAACGTGTTAAAACAAAAGATAAAGGACTTTATAAAAAATTACACGATGGGGAGTTTTGGGAAAAATACGGAGTAACAAATGCTCTTGTTATTCCATTAGAGCAACACAGAAGCACTGTACGCTTGATAGAATTTTTTGAATCTAATATCAAAATGCAACAAGTAAGCAAAAAGAATAAACCTTCAAAAGAAACGCTTTAGGATGGTAGAGATGTTAACAAAAATCAAAGATAAACCTGTTGCTGGAGCATTAGAAAAAGATTTTAAGTGCCCTTCATGTCGTAAAAAACTCGTAACTGAAGACAATGAAGGCTACATCTTTATAAAAGAGAATGGCCGGTGTGTCTTTCCTAATGGGGATACGTATATTGTTTGTAGCCAATGTGGATGGTATGTTTATTTAGACAAAAACCTTTTATCGAGGTCGATATGTAAATCGTAAGTTGTAGGTACGGCCATAAGCTTAACGGGTTGTAAGTTGTCATAAAAGCAGAGCCGGAATTTTTGAGGAAATTAGTTTTTAATCCTCATCAATTTCGGCTTTTTTATTGGGAGATGATGAATGAAGTTTATTGAAATTTTAATTAATATGGAGAGGCTAACCGGTGTCTAATAAGGTTTTCTGTGATTTAGCAACTGAGCAAGCACTTTTGGGAACCTTAGCTTTGCTATCTGATGGTACTCAGAAAATCAGGGAGCTTTTCATTGCCGTTGAGGATTTTCACAATGAAAGACACCGGATTATTTTTAAAACAATGAGGGAGCTATCAGATTCAGGGAGCCCGATAGATTACATAATCCTCAGCCACACTCTACGTGAAAAGAATATGCTGCCAAAAGTCGGTGGTGATGAATACCTCAGGGAACTGATATGCAGAGAATTTACAACTGTCAATTATCGTTATTATGAAAAAATAATCAGAGAGCTTGCAACAAAGCGCAAGTTTGATGAATTGAGCGTGGCTTTTCAGGATAGACTCAGCAGGGGTGACGATTCTACTGAAATATCGGATTTTCTAACGGAATACCTCGGAAACTTGAAGTCACAGGGAACAAATGATAACCAGGACTTTCTTTCAAAAGCATTAATAAGCGCAAGCGAAATCAGGGCTTTAGATATTAAAATAGAGTGGGCGCTGTACGGTTTAATACCACTTCAGAGTATAACGCTTCTTGCTGCTCCAGCAGGCATGGGTAAAACAACACTTGCACTTCAAGTCGCTGAGGCAATTGCTACTGGTGCTGAGTTTTTAGGATTAAAAACGACTCAACGGCCTGTTGTTTACATTGATTTTGAAAATTCCTTGCCGGTTATAGCTGAGCGCTTAAGAAGGCTCGTTATTAAGGTTATTAATTTGTGGCTTTCAAGTAATAAAATCCCTCCATCACGCCTTGATACAAAAGATGTGGAGTACTATAAAAAGTTGCCCGCTGGTGCAGTTTTGATTTTCGATACTCTGCGGGCATCCCATGGCTTAGACGAAAATTCCTCAAGAGACATGCAAATAATTATGCAAAAATTGAAAGAACTCAGGGATGTAGGCTTTACAATAGTTTTGTTGCATCACACATTAAAAGCAAACGATAAACAATACAAAGGTTCAACTGCTATTTTAGACCTGTGCGACCAATCGCTGGTTTTATCGAAAGTGAGAAAGGGCACTGATGTTGAGTTAAATGACGACACGGACACTGCTGACTTTTGTTATCGGGTCGGAACTTCTCAGAAGACCCGATACCAGCCAATTAAAGTCCACCTTGAATTTAGCCCAGAGAAAGGGTTCTATAGGGCTGCTGACCCTGTAGATACAATCCTTGAACAAATCAGAGACTTAATTCTTGGTTTTGATAAAACTCCAAACCAAAGCGCCATTGTTGAGGCTGCAAAAAAGTTAGAGCTATCAAGAAAACAAGTGTTAACCCTTCTAAAAAAAGGCAACAACAGATTTTGGACAGCAGATAAGGGAGTAAAAAATACGATAACCTATTCAGTTGTTCCGATGAATTGGAACAACAGGGGTGAAAACGTACACTTAAACACACCTCAAACCCGCACAGAGACTGAGTTGTCCAGTTGTTCAGGTGGTATTGAGACAACTAACAGTACGAACCACCTACAGAAACGAAAGAACACACACTTAAGGTGTGTTTCTGGAGTTGTTCAGTTATTCCCTTCTTTATATAGTACGGAAAACTGCACAACCGCACCAGAAGCCATTCTACAGAGCAATTTTCCAAAAAACACTGGAATAACTGAACAACTCAATAAAGACGCCACTTTAAGCGTAAATCCACCTTCTGATGACCCAGATTTTATTGATTTAGATTATTTAAGTGGGGGTAGTAATTAATGCGATTTCAGGTTTTGCAGAAACTTCAGGTAAAGCGTGATGGCAAAATTCACTCTTTCGAGGCAGTGAGTTATTTTGAGTTTGATGATGATATAGCAAAACTCAAACCGTGGATTGATACCGGCAAAATTAAGCATGTCCATACAGAGCCCGACCCTGAGGGCAGTGTTAGTTACCGTGATTTGATAAAAGACAGAAAAGTCAGCTATTTGACCTCTGGTTTTGAGGAAACATTAAAAAAGGGGGTTGAGTGAACATCGAGATAAATGCTTATATACGGATTAGGAAAGCCGACCTACCGGCTATCAGTAGCATTTTCCTGACCACGCCGGTTAAGTTTAGTGGCAGGCTAACTCAGTACATAGGCCGTGCGTTGAGGGTTTCAATCGGTAAGACCGGAGCTAAGGTTTTTGACTTTGTGGACTTAAATCCTGTTTTACAGGCAAGTTTCAAAAGCCGGTTGCATACATATAAGCGCTTAGGGATAACTATTTAAAACATGCAGGCGGCACAAAACATAAATGTGCTATTGACAAGTCCAGATGTATTGTCTTATCTTTTAGACGAAACTGAAGGAGACAAGATGCCCGGCACGATACGCACAAAGCAGAGCTGCCCTGTATGCAGTAAGCCTTTTATACATTTGCAGAAAGTAGGGATAATCTGTCCTCAGCATCGGACGATTCCTACTAAATACTTTGTGGATTTGAGCTATAAAGGGCAGCGCTTAAAGATATATTCGTCACGAAAAGGGGAAACTCTTGATAGTTATTCTAAGACGAATGAAACATTGGAGCATATCCGATATGAAGTAAGAAATCATACTTTTGACCCTTCAAAGTATGTCAAATCTGAAATGAGAGGATATTTATTTTCACACCAAACGCATCTATTTATAAGGGAAAAAGAAGATGAGGAAATAAAGGGTAGTATTGCTCCTACATATATAGGGAACCTAAAAAATTATTTTAATCAATATTTTTTGCCTTATTTTGCAGACATGGATGTAAGAGAGATAAAAACTCAAACAATAAGAGAATTCTATATGCAGTTACCCAAAAGAGCGGAAAAAACCTATAAAAATATCATGGATGCTTTAAGACACTTCTTTAATGTCTTGCTGAATTACGAGTTAATTGAGAAAATACCCAAATTCCCTATTATACGAGTTCCCGAACATATGCCTTCATGGACGTTAGAATCCAACCAGTTAAGATTTTTGGACGCTATTCCAAAAGAGGATAGACCTATTTTTGTAGCAATATTCTTTCAGGGAGCCCGTCCATCAGAAATCAGAGCGTTAAAATGGAAGGATTTTGACTTTGAACACGGTGCAGTTTACATCAGAAGGATATGGTCAGGAAGTAAACTTTGCGAACGGACTAAATCCAGAAATATAAAACCAAGAATGATACACCCATATTTAATGGAAACTCTAACATCAATGGGTAAGAGGATCCCTGAAACATTTGTTTTTTTTAATCCACGTACCGGCAAACACTATGATAGACATACTTTAACTGAGATATTCTCAAAGGCACGAAAAATGGTAGGTATAATATAACGCTATACGAGGCTGGTAAACATTCGATAGGTTCTAATGCTTTAAATGAAGGTGTACCATTGAGTGTTGTGAGAGATTATTTAGGCCATGCTGACTCACGAACTACTGAAAAATATGCAAAGCTACATGTTGAAGCTCAGAGGCAAATCTTTGGGAAAAACAATGTTAAGAAATTTCAGCAAAAAGGAAAACTGTCCCCAAACTGTCCCCAAAGCAATAAATCATAATAAATTATCGTTTATAATCAAGCAATTAGCATGTATTCAGCAGGGTTCGAATCCCTGCCTCTCCGGTTCTAAAACGTATGTCCCACGTGCAGAAGAAAGAGGATCCCTATTGCCATAACACAAAGTGACAGAATCAAATCAAGAACAGGCGACAGGATAAACCTCTCGGCACAAATCTGCTTTTCGATTTTCTTATACCGGATAAAACAAAATAAACTCAACACCACTCCCACTGCTATCAACAATTTACCGATTGAAGTAGAATAGTTTTTAATCTCCTGTATTGACCCTGTCTTAATACCGGTTATTTTCATAATATCTATTGATTTCAGTAAAAACAGGCCGAACTTCTCTATCACAAACCCAAATGCCATAATGGACAGACTGGTTCGTATCCACGATAAAAACGTTCTCTCGTTTGAAAGATGCTGAAGGATATGGCCGAATTCGTTATTGTCTGGTTTCCACTCTGCCATAGTGTTATGAGTCTCCTTATAAAGATTTATAAAGATTATAAATTAATACAGTGCTGATAATCAGGCCTGCCGCGGTAAGAAAACACGTTAAATAGTTCGTAAGCGTGTATCGGCCTTGTTGTATCATTTTATTAACATTTCTATACCGTATGCTGGCTAAAAATATAACGGAGGTTCCCAGCACAAGTAAAATACTGCCTGTTGCTGATGAGGTAATAAGTATTCCAGAGAAAAATATAGCCTTTCGTTGAGTTAAGGAGGAAAATGCATTCAGGCTTTCGACAAAAATAACAAATTTCTCACTGATTATCCCAAATACGACTATGGATATTCCTGTTTTAACCCACGACAGGAAATTTCTGTCCATCACCTGCCTTGCTCTTTCTATGAGTTTCTCCTGTTCTGTCAAACCAATTAATTATACCAAATTTTAAAACAAGTATGCTAAAATCATAGGAGTTCTATGTCACCGGAGTTCAAAAATAAGGTGTTGGGGCTTCTTGAGTTAAAGAGCCGTATCAACGCACTTAAAGCTGATGGAAAAAAAATAGTATTTACAAACGGTTGCTTTGACATCATTCACGTGGGACATACACGGTATTTAGCTATGGCAAAGTCGCTTGGGGACATTCTCATAGTAGCCGTAAATTCCGATGACTCCGTTGGCAGACTAAAGCTGGGACGGCCTATAGTCAGTGAGCATGAGCGTGCAGAGGTACTTGCCTCCCTAAGCGTGGTTGACTATGTGGTGATTTTTAATGATGATACCCCTTATGAGACAATTTGTGAGCTTTGTCCCGATGTGCTGGTTAAGGGAGGGGACTGGAAAAAGAAAGACATTGTTGGTGCTGATATTGTGCCGGAGGTTCATAGTTTGCCTTTTGTTGATGGAAGATCCACTACGGAGATTATAAATAAAATACTAAGGATCTGTTCCTAAAGGGTTTATGCAACTTTGTCAGTAAAAGACCTGATTGAAAAAAGGCTTGCCCACTGTCTTACAAAACCACTGCCTCAGAGGATATACAATCTTAAGGGCTCTTTGCCTCCACTGCTGCTTGCCCTTACAGATGAGCCTTTTATCGCAGTTACCGAAACTGAGGAGGAGGCTATTTCGGTATTTGATGGGTTTGGGTATTTCTCAAAGCTTATGGGAAAACAATCAGCCATATACTTTCCGGAGTCTCTTGATGCTGCATCAAGCGGTAAACAGATTGAAATTCTGCTTAACGCAAAAAATGACTCATCATTTATCCTCACTCTGGCTTCATTTATGGCACAGGTTGCCGATAAAACAGCAATCACCACACAGTCCATTGAACTTAGAGCCGGAGAGGAGTTTCCCCGTGAATATCTGAATGAAACCCTCACGGCGATGGGCTACAAAAGAGCTGCGATGGTGGTTGATGAGGGTGAGTTTAGCGTAAGAAACTATATATTCGACATATACCCGCCGGGTAGAAAAAACCCCATACGTGTTGAGTTTTTTGGTGATGAGATAGACTCTGTCAGAGCCTTTGATGCCGACACCCAAAAGACAATAGAAAAGTTAGATAGTGAATCCATCCTGCCGCTAACGCAAAGCGGTGGCACTTGTTATCTGTTTGAATCGTTTGAGACAAAAC
>JADFYB010000138.1 GCA_015233245.1 Nitrospirota bacterium
CAAAAACTGTTTGTGGAAAGTAAAGTCGAAAACCAACACGGTGTATTTACTGGGTTCTATCCATTTCTTAAAGGCAGAGAACTATCCGCTTGGCAAGCCCTATGAAAATGCTTATAATGATTCAAAAATCATTGTTGTAGAGGCAGACACAGGCGCCAGCGGCCAGGGACAGAGGATAGCGTCTCTGACAAAACAGCAGGGATTTTACCATAACGGCAAAACTCTTAAAGGTGTTTTATCAACGGGGGCTTATAAAATTGCCAAAGCGCAAGTGGAGTCATCAGGGCTTGATATTTCTAAATATGATACTGCAAAGCCATGGTTTTTAGCGCTTATGATTTATAGCGTCAAACTACAGAGCTATGGTTTTTCTCCTGAACATGGGGTGGATAACTACTTTATGATGCGCAGCAGGGCTGAGGGTAAAAAGATAATACAGCTTGAAACAGCAGAGTATCAGTTGGGTCTTTTTAACACTTTACCTGAAAAAACTCAGGAGATGTTGCTCCTTCAGACGATTAAAGAGATAGAAATGACAGAAAAAGAAGCCTCCACTGTCGTTAACTCATGGCTTACCGGAGATGACGACACACTTAAAGATGTCCTCTTAAGTAGTTTTAAGGATTATCCGGAGCTTTATAAAAAACTCATCATTGACAGAAATAACAACTGGCTGCCACAGATAGAGAATTTCCTGCAAGGAACGGAAAACTACCTTATCGTTGTCGGCACAGGACATCTAATCGGAGACAATGGTCTGGTTAATCTGCTTAAAAAACGTGGGGTTGAGGTAGTAAGACAGTAGGGGTACCTTTTGGCCAATTAAGGCTTATGGCTGCCTCGGCGGATTGTACTTTTCCAGCATAGCCGACAAGATTTCAGAGGATGACGGCCATACACCCCGTCGTGCTCCGGCATTGCGTTGATAACGGCTCAAAGCGTTTAAGTCAGGTTGTACCGGTTTGTCCCCGTCAAGAAAAACCACGCCAACGTCAGAACTTGGCATAGCGCTGATAAACTCTTCTGCATCCTCTAACATACGTCGGATTCGTTTATGCAGGTCAGGGACATCAATAGGCCTCTCTGTAGCTAATACCCGGAACTCCTCCGCCGTAAACCGGCTGTGGCTTGTGATTTCTGAAAGCATCTCCTCAGGAGTCATGCCCGGGAATTTTCCAACTGAAGCACTTATTACAGCCCCAAGCGGCAAGATGGTTTCATGTATCGTAACAAGGTCAACCACATCGCGCGGGACACGCCTGTCTGCCGCAGCAGATGCTTTGTTTGTAGCTAGGTCAACCGGATGAAGCACATATCCGAAAAGTTCATCTGTCTGTGTAGGGAAAAAGCGGAAATCGCTATCTGCCACCCACTCAAGCATCATCTTTTCGTTTAGCCCTTCAACAAGGACTTCGCGCTTGCCTGTTCTGATTTTCAGAGTGCTTAGCGTAAGGCCTGCCTTACTAAGGGCAGCAACATCTGTCTCGGCAGCAGTTTCAAGACGATCCTCGGAGTCCTGAAAAATATCTATATCGTTTGAAAATCTCGGGCCCTCACGGTTAAGAGCGATGCCTCCTGCAATATAACTATCCGGACTACGCTGCATCGCCAATATCCGCAGGACGTGGGATTGCAACTTAGTGAGTGGCACTGCAGGCCTCTTCAATTTGTTCGGCAAGCCTCCGCCCGTTCATACCGCCATGCGTCCTGAGAGCCCGAGTAATAGCCAGTGCATCGGCAGGGGTTGGATTTGGCACGGGGCGGCTGCTCCACAGGGCAATAGCGCCATATTTTTCAAAGGCAGTGCGATAGAGCATCTCTATGTCTTTCATTTTGTCGGCCATATTTATAGAATATCACTCGGTGAGATGTTTTGCAAACGTTTTGTTGTACACATAACTCAGGGCTTGGACTTTTTGTCCAATTTTTTTACTTACTGCGAATCGGAGGAATTTGCCGGACGGTCTTTTGCGAGTTTTTCGCTAGTTCTTGCAAGGCGCTCTATCAACGTCCTTAAAAAAACCCTGTTGAACCTCAGTTGGCAGTGCACCGATGCCTTATCAATCAACGTGCCGTTTACTTTAAGCAAAGACACCTGTGTAAAGGAGATGATATCTGCGGTTCTGCGGGATTTTGACAAATACCCCATCTCTCCAAAGCAGTCTCCGTGTTTTAGCTTAACTAAGACATTATCCCCCTTCTTTACATACACCTCGCCTGTCACTAAGATGTAGAAGGATTCGTCTATCTCCCCCTCGGTTATTATCCGCTGCTCCTCCTCAAACTCCACCCAGTCGGAGGCCTTTATAACCTCCCACAGCTCGGAGTTATAAAAATCCCTGAAGAAATCGAGTTTCTTTAGTTTTTCAAATTTCTCCTGCTCCTTGATTCCCTGCCCTGAGTGTTTCAGGGTTCTGTAGGCATGGCTTATATCGGCAGCAAAGTCAAGTCCTCTTTGGTAGCGGTCATCAGGGTTTCTGCTTAGTGCTTTTTTAATTATATTTTCAATTGTCTCTGGTATGTCGGGTTTAATCTGTCTGATATTAACAGGAGACTCGGTTATTATTTTATAAATGAGGCTCGATACATTTTCGCCGCTAAAGGGAGGGGTTCCGGTTAAAAGCTCAAACATAACCACTCCGAGTGAGTATAAATCCGTGCGATTAGTTAGCTCCTCTTCTTTAACCTGCTCCGGCGACATGTAAAGCGGAGAGCCGAGAAAGCCTGCCACCTGGGTCTCATCGCCTTTAACTATCTGAGCCACGCTGAAATCCCCTAGCTTAACCTCCATGTCCATTGTAAGCATAATGTTACCGGGCTTTATGTCTCTGTGAATGACACCGAGCGTGTGTGCGTAGTCAAGAGCCTTACAGCACTTAAATATTATGGCAAGTACCTTTTCTTGAGGCAGAAGATTAGACGCTCTGGAAAAATCCCGCAGGGTTTTCCCACTCTTTATATACTCCATGACGAGGTAGCTGTAACTGCCCTCCATTCCGGCATCATAAACGTGTACTATGTTAGGGTGGTCAAGCATACCGGCAACTCTGGCCTCGTTAAAAAACATCCTGCTGTACCTTTGGGAGAAGTGCTTATCTTGCATCATATCAGAGAGAGCCACTTTTAAGGCAACCTCTCTGTCTAAAAACGGGTCAAACCCCCTATAGACAACGCCCATGCTGCCGCGCCCTATCTCCTCTTTTACTTCATACTTCCCGAGCTTCTCTATTTTCGTATCTGCCAACTCAATTACTCCTTTTGGTCTGCTTTAAAGATAGCAAAAGCTAAGACAGTTTGACAAGTTATTTGGTATAATTAATAGTTCAAAAAAAGTGATAATATAAGCAATGGAACGTTCAGGCTATACTAAAGCAGCCGTTTGCATTTTTCTGGTTACGGCAATATTTGTTATCTATTCCGAAGTAGCCCACTTTGGCTTTGTTGACTATGACGATAACCTCTATGTAAGCCAAAACCGTATTGTGTCATCTGGGTTAAACCATCATTCGTTAATGTGGGCAGCTACGGCAGTTGTTGACAGCAACTGGCTTCCGCTTACTCTTGTATCACACATGATGGATGTTTCTTTCTATGGCAGCAACATTGGCGGCCATCATATTACAAACATTACGCTCCACACGGCAAACTCAATACTTCTTTTTGTAATTGTGCAGCTAATGACTGGTAATTTAATAGTTAGCGCTTTTACTGCAGCTCTGTTTGCTGTTCACCCTGCGCATGTGGAGTCTGTCGCATGGATTTCCGAAAGAAAGGACGTGCTGAGTACGTTTTTCTGGATGCTTGCCCTACTCTCTTATGTCCTTTACGCAAAAAACCCCCTTACTAAACGATATCTTTGTGCTCTGTGTTTTTTTATACTGTCACTGATGTCAAAACCGATGGCTGTCACATTTCCTTTTGTGCTTTTGCTGTTTGATTTCTGGCCGCTAAGGCGCTTTAATTTCACAGGTGCAGCTAAATCAGTATTTTGGCTTATAGCAGAGAAAATTCCATTTTTTATTTTTTCTGCGTTTTCAAGTCTTATTACCTACAGGATTCAGATTGGCTCAGAGGAGCCGTTTGAAGCAATTCCACTAGTCCTTAGGCTTAAAAACGCACTCGTAACGTATGTAAAATATGTTTATATGATGGTTTACCCACATGGCCTCTCCCCGCTCTATCCACTTCAAAAAGCCATTCCACTTAGCCATGTTCTTTTATCGGTAGCAGTATTAGCCATTGTAACTATAGTTTCACTAAAGAACGTGAAAAAATCCCCGTGGCTTTTGACAGGTTGGTTATTTTACCTTGGCACACTGTTTCCGGTAGCAGGAGTTGTTCAGATAGGGCTTCATTCAATGGCAGACAGATACACTTATATCCCATACATTGGGCTTTTCATTATGATTTCTATGTCACTACCTAAAGCAAAAACCTGCAGGCAAACAGCTATACTTTTTTTATCGCTGCTGGTTATCGTAACGATTTTTAGCGTAGTTTCTAAAAAACAGGCACATTACTGGAGGGATGATTTCACTTTGTTTGGACACGCTGCACAGGTTACTCAGGGTAACTATGTAGCATTGTACAACATTGGCACAGCTTATGCTTTAAGGGGAAATTTTTCACTTTCTAAGCAATACCTCAGTGAGGCTATCAGAATAAACCCCGACTATGTGCAATCTCACATAAACCTTGCATTCGTACTGGTTAACGAAAACCATATTACGGACGCTATTTACTATTATAACGAAGCGATAAAGAAAAACCCGCTGCTTTATACGGCGTTAAACGGAATGGGTATGGCCTATATGGCAGAGGGAAAAGCAGTGGATGCTAAAAGGAGTTTTATAATGGCTCTTAACTTAAATCCAGATTTTAGCATTGCTCGTAAAAATTTAGAGGCTGCACAGAGTAAAATAAAAGAAATGGGAAACAAAAATGCAAAACACTGAAACTAAGCAAATAGCTAAACTCAGATGGTTTCCGCTTGAAGTTTCGGATATAATCGTTTTAGTTATAATTGCTCTTACGCTTTTTATATACATTCAGGTAAAAGATTTTGATTTTATAAACTATGACGACCCAAAGTACGTGGCGCAGAATATCCATGTAATGAAAGGCCTGAGTGTTGAAAACATAAAGTGGGCATTAACCACCATAGTTGACAACAATTGGCTCCCGCTGACTCTTATAACGCATATGATTGATGTGCAACTGTACGGACTTAAACCCGGAGGGCATCATTTCACAAATCTGATTTTACATCTGTTTAATACCGTTTTGTTGTTTATATTAATCAGCAAACTCCTTGGTTCACAGGGGAGAGCGGCGTTTATCTCTGTGATGTTTGCAGTTACCCCAATGCACGTTGAGTCGGTAGCCTGGGTGGCTGAACGAAAGGACGTGCTTTGCGGATTTTTCTGGATACTGACAATGCTCTCTTATAGCCATTACGCACAGAACCAAAAGAAGGCGTTTCTGGTTCTTACGACGGCTCTGTATGCGCTTGCTCTGATGTCAAAACCGATGGCCGTAACGCTGCCATTTGCGCTTTTGCTGCTTGATTTTTGGCCTCTTCGGAGATTTCAACCTGAGCGTGGGCTTAAACAGCTTATACCTTTAGTTAAGGAGAAAATTCCGATGTTTGTTCTTTCCGCCATTTCCTCCGTTGTGACGTTTTATGCTCAAAACACCGGTGAAGTTATGGCAAAGCTTGAATACCTACCGATTGATGATCGCCTTAAAAATGCCTTAATTGCATATATGATGTATTTTATAAAGCTGTTGTATCCCACAAACATGGCAGCTATATACACAATAGAGCGTCCGGCGCCAATAGTTAAGACTTTAATAGCAATCTCATTTTTCGTAACTCTGACGGCATTAGTTATAATTTATGCCAAAAAAGCGCCGGCATTTTTTACAGGCTGGTTTTGGTTTACGGGAACACTTGTGCCGGTAATAGGCTTAGTGCAGGTGGGATCGCAGTCTATGGCTGACAGATACACATACATCCCGTCTGTGGGAATTTTTTTAGCAGCAGCTATGGCAGTTCCCGGATTTAACGACAAAGTACGAAAGATGACAGTAGCAGCAGTATTTACCGGAATCATCATATTTTTTACTTTAACTGCCCATAAACAGGTCAGTTTCTGGAAAACTGATATAAAGCTCTTTGAGCACGCAATAGCAGTGACACACAATAACTACATAGCTCTCAGTAATCTTGGAGCAGCTTATATGACAAGGAAAATGTATGAGGAGTCTGAAATAGTGCTGTCAAAATCAATCCTGATAGAGAGAAATTATCCTCCAGCATACGTAAATCTGGCAAACGTGTATGTCCGTATGGGAAAATTTGATCAGGCTATATTAAATTATACCATTTCAGATAATTTGCGCCCCAACTCCCCTTACGTTTATAACGGACTGGGTGTTATCCTTATGTCAAAGGGTGACGTAAAAGGCGCCGAGATGTACTTTAAGAAGGCCCTTTCCATAGATCCGTATTATATATCCGCTATCAATAACCTAAAAAGAATATATGGAAATAACAAATGATTTCAGGCATACCTAAAGAAGAGGTAGAGGATGTGATAGCGCTTTGCAGCGGACTTGTAAGTGATGCGCTTAAGTTGGGAATAACCATATCAACAGCCGAGTCATGCACTGGAGGGATGGTATCAGGGTTTTTAACAGCCGTATCCGGCAGCTCTCAGGTTTTTTTGGGAGGTGTTGTTGCCTATAGTAATGCCTTAAAGCAGAAGTTGCTTGGGGTTTCAGCCGAAACGTTAAAAAACCACGGGGCAGTAAGCACTGAAACCGCTCTTGAAATGGTAAGAGGGGTGATGGAGCTAACGGGAGCAACTCTGAGTGTGGCAGTAACAGGAGTAGCCGGCCCAGGCGGAGGCAGCAAGGAAAAACCGGTTGGACATGTCTGTTTTGTTATTAAGAGTTCTGATGGGCAGGAACAGGTTACGACTTGCCAGTTTCCGGGAGACAGAGAAAGAGTACGGTTTGAATCGGCAAAGAAAGCGCTACTTCTGCTAAAGAGCACTCTGTCAAAGACCATATGAACGTCTGGATCGTAATAACTCTGTATGACATTACTATATTTAAGGGGGCTTGTTTAAATTAGAACTATTATAATTAATCAATAAAGCTTATAGAGACAATGCAACTCTTTTAGACTTATCAAACAGAGAAATCACAAGCCTCCCCCATGAAACTGGATTTTCTTTCAAAACAGTAATCTTCTCGTCTGTTTAGCGGGCGGAGCTCGCTGTGAAACTTTTTAAGCGGCGGAACGCCGGTTAAAAAATCCTTCATCAACAAACACAACAACAAAACACAACACAAAATCACTCAACGTTATCAACAAACCGGGGGGTCACGGGGGAATCATTTCCCCGTGCGAAGGGGGTTTAAGGGGGAGGCAGCGTCTCCCCCTTATTCTTAAAAAAAACATGAAAAAAAGTTGGAAATGTGTTACAATAGAGGTTGGAAAAATTCTTGTGGAGGTATTAATAAGTTGAAAGAAGGAATACATCCGA
>JADFYB010000018.1:0-6448 GCA_015233245.1 Nitrospirota bacterium
CCCGCATTTTGCACATCCCAGTTAAACTTTACTCCGGTAGCTTCAACAACCCTGACGACAGCCTCGGTTATCTCAGGCCCTGTGCCGTCTCCGGGAATTAATGTCACATTGTGTATCATAAATCCACCCTCATAATCTCTCTCACTTCATCGGGATTACTGGCTATAAATTTTAACTCATCATCGGTCAGCGGTTTTTGAGTGTGCAGGTTTGCGTACTGGACAAGCTCAAGTATGTCGCGTGCCTCATCGTCGTTACTGAAGTAAACGCCGAGGTTATCGTAAACGTGGCGAAATCCCTTTATTCCTCCATAGGCGCCGGTTGTTATGACCCGGCCTGTGCCCAGTAAATCAGAGTGCCCGCGTCCAACGTCTTCGGGGTCATAGAGTTCATAGTTTCTTCTGTCTTTTAGTGCGCCGTCTGCGTGAATCCCTGACTCGTGGGCAAACACGTTAGCACCAACTCCGGGCTGGTTTATGGGAAGAGGAAGGCCAAAGGCATACGAGGCATACTTAGCTATCCTCCACGAATGCTTTAAGTTAACCGTATCCTCAAGATAAACCCTGTCACTGAAGTGGTTAGAATACTTTAGTGCAAGTAAAATGGATACAAGGTCTGCATTGCCTGACCTTTCGCCATAGCCGTTAACTGTGGTATTTATATAGGTGTCCATGCCGCACACCGTGGCTCCTCTTGCTCCGGCTATAGAGATTGCCTCTGCCATGCCTAAATCGTTATGGCAGTGCATCTCTATTGGAAATCTTGTCTTTTCGGATAGTTCTTTTATTTTTTCATAAATTGATATAGGGCCCTCAGCGCCCAGAGTGTCGCAGTACCTGAAACGGTCTGCTCCCGCCTCTTTGCCCGCAATAATAAACTCCTCTATTTTATCTAATTCAGTGCGTGAGGCATCTTCTGCGTTTACCCCGATGGTCTCAGCCCCGTGGTCACGAGCCACCTTTACGGCCTTTACCATTTGATCTATAACGTCTTTAAAGGTTTTCTTGCCCATAAACTTGCCTCGTATTAAAATATCTGATGTAGAGGCTGAGATGTTTAAATGCTTAATCTCAGGGCAGTTCTTAAATGTTAACTCAATATCCTCAGTGACAGCCCTGCACCATCCCTCAAGGTGAATCTGCTTGATAACTCCTTTTTTAAACAATTTGAGATTGGCATTAATGTAGCCGATTTCATGCTTAAGTGTAGGAAATCCTACCTCACTTTGAAAAATTCCCATCTCATCCAGATACAGATTCAGCATGGTCTTGGAGAGTTTTGGCAACAGTATCCTTGAAGTCTGAACACCATCTCTGTTGGTTACGTCAATTATGTGGACAGTGCTGTTTGGTTTTTTACTTTCCATTTTATCCCTCAAATGCTATTTTTTCTTGGAATTAAGTGTAACATTTAATAAAAAACAATATCAAGCCTGATTTTTTTAGTTTTTTTCTTAGTTTTATTCAAAATTAGGCGATAGAATGCTACTTTGTTTTATTGGGCTGTTGTTAATTTATTTTCAATAATAGCACTGACCATATCGGCAATGGTGGCGCGCTCTGGCATGATGTCAACCTTGAGGCCGTGTTTTTCTATAGCTTTTTTAGTTACCGGACCAATGACGGCAATGGTTACGCCTGAAAGGAGTTCTGTGAGGCTGCTGCTTACAGAGTCAAGAAGGTTTGTAAACGTGGCTGCAGATGTAAAGGTGGCGGTTGTGATTCTACGCTCTCTTAGGAACCGTTCAAGCCGCTTTATGTGGGGTATTTGATTTATTGCCCAATATGTCACAGGTGTATCGATGTAACCTCCAAGCGCTCTTACACGCTCAGGAAAGACCTCTCTTGCCTTTTCAGCCCGTGGCAGTAGAAATCGCTTTCCTTCTATCCCGTTTTTGCTTTCAAAGAGTTTAATCAGGCCTTCTGCGTTAAACTCATCCGGCATTTCATCGACCCGCATCCCGTATTTTTCAACTGCCTCTTTCGTTTTTATTCCTATTGCACAAATTCCTATTCCTTTGAGGTCTCTTATGTCGTGTGATTTTTCAAGTAAGCGCTTAATAAAATAGTCAATTCCGCTAGCACTTGTAAATATCAGCCAATCGTAACTTTCGACGTTATCTATGGCTGCGTCAAGCTCATCAAAACTCTTAGGCGGTACGATTTTGATTGTCGGAAACTCAAATATTTCGGCTCCCAGCGACTCAAGCGGTTCATACTCAGCGCTATAGGGTCTGGTTATTAAAATCCTTTCACCAAAGAGCGGCCGGATTTCAAACCAGTTGAGAGTGTCTCTGAGAAGTACCGTGCTGCCTACAACCATGATGGCCGGAGGCCTTATGTGTTCAGCTTGTGAAAGTGATGCGATATTTTGTAAAACACCGGTTATCGTTGTCTGCTCAGGCCGTGTGCCCCAGCGGATTACGGCTGCCGGTGTGTCGGCGCTTTTACCGTGCTCTATAAGTTTTTGAGTTATAAAAGATAAATTTTTGACTCCCATAAGAAAAACCAGAGTGTCAAACCCTCCGGCAAGTGCCTGCCAGTTAATTCTGCTTCCGGTCTTTGTTTCGTCCTCATTTCCGGTAATTACGGCAAACGAGGAGGAGTGCTTCCGGTGCGTTATGGGAATACCGGCATAGGCCGGAACACTGATAGCTGAGGAGACGCCGGGGATTATCTCAAACTCTATACCGTGGCTTGCCAAAACCTCTGCCTCCTCACCTCCCCGGCCAAACACAAACGGGTCCCCCCCCTTTAATCTGCAAACAGATTTCCCTGCCAGAGCGAGTTGCACAAGAACTGCATTTATGGCATCCTGATTCATATCGTGATGTCCGCCGCGCTTTCCGGCATATACCAGCTCAGCACCCTCTTTGGCATAGTTAAGAATTTGAGCGTTTATGTGAAAATCATATACGATAACGTCAGCATTTTTAAGACATTTTAATGCCTTCACTGTCAGTAACCCAATGTCTCCTGGGCCGGCTCCGGTTAAATATACTTTCCCCTTTTTCATGGGGTTAGCAACCCCATACAATTTAAATGACAAAACTTACAATTTTTCATAGACTTCATCTAATATTTCCTTTGCGCCCTTTTTTAGGAGTTCATTAGCTAGGGATACTCCAATTGCCTCAGCATCCACTGTACGGCCCTCTCTGACTCCGCGTATTATTCTGTCTCCGGTGACACTGCCTACAAGAGCGTAAAGCCGCAGTAGTTCGTTTTCATACAGTGTTGCATGAGCCGCTATAGGAACCTGACAACCCCCTTGGAGTTTTCTTAAAAGCGCTCTCTCTGCTGACACGCAAAGCTCAGTCTCTCTGTGGTTTAATAAAGCAGCAATCTGATTTACTAATGAGTCCTCTGTTCGGCACTCAATTCCCACTGCCCCCTGCCCAATTGCCGGCAAACACAGTGTGGGTGCAAGGGCTTCGGTTATGCGCGCAGAGAGATCAAGTCTGTTTAAACCCGCACAGGCTACAATTATAGCATCAAACTGACCTTCGTCAAGTTTTCTTATGCGCGTGTCAAGATTGCCTCGTAATTGATGTATTTCTATATCCGGCCTCAAACTCAAAAGCTGACAGGCACGCCTTAAACTGCTTGTGCCAACTTTAGCGCCATTGGATAAATCCATAAATTTCTGTCCGCTGCGGCTTATAAGCGCATCCTCCGGCGCCTCCCGCTTTAATATCGCAGCAAGATGAAGTCCCACGGGGAAATCCACCGGAACATCTTTCATGCTGTGAACGGCCAGGTCACACTCAGTGCTTATGAGTGCCTCCTCAATTTCTTTAACAAAAAGCCCCTTTCCGCCCACCTTTGAAAGCGGCACGTCAAGGATTTTATCTCCTGTGGTTTTTATCGTATTAAGCTCTATCTCAATACCTGGTTTTACCTTTTCAATTTCAGACTTAACCCAGTTAGCCTGCCAAAGAGCCAGCTTACTGCCGCGTGTGCCTATTATGAGTTTTCTTTCCATTGGCTGGTTCACTTTATCACATCCGTTCCCATATAGTGGCGCAGAGCCTCTGGGATAACGACAGAGCCGTCCTTTTGCTGGTAATTTTCCAGTATGGCACAAAGAGTGCGCCCGATAGCAAGTCCTGAGCCGTTTAACGTATGTACAAACTCGGTGCCCTTTTTGTCCGGTCTTTTAAACCGTATGGCGGCACGCCGTGCTTGAAAGTCTTCAAAATTTGAGCACGATGAAATCTCCCTGTAGCGGTTTTGCCCGGGTAGCCACACTTCAAGATCATAGGTCTTAGCGGAGGAAAATCCCATATCTCCGGTACATAGGAGCACTCTCCGGTAGGGAAGTTTTAAAGTCTCCAGAATGCTTTCGGCGATCTCTGTCAGCTCCTCGTGATAGCGGTAAGAATCCTCCGGTTTGGTAAACATAACAAGTTCCACCTTGTTAAACTGATGCTGTCTTATGAGCCCCCGCGTGTCTTTGCCGTGAGAGCCGGCCTCCGCCCTGAAACACGGTGTATAGGCTGTGTAGCGAATCGGAAGCTCCTCGTCTTTAAGTATCTCATCCCTGTGGATGTTTGTTACGGGAACCTCAGCAGTGGGTATCAGATAAAACTCTGGCTCAGCCGTGCGAAACAGCTCCTCTGCAAATTTGGGTAACTGGCCGGTTGCCGTCATGCTTTCCCGGTTTACCAAAATAGGAGGGAAAATCTCCGTGTAGCCTCTCTTTACGTTATGGTTTAACATGAAATTCATAAGTGATCTCTCAAGCTTTGCCCCAAACCCTTTCATAAGGGCAAACCGAGCGCCTGCAATTTTTGCCGCCCGCTCAAAGTCTATTATATTAAGCGCTGTGCCTATATCCCAGTGGTTAAGTGGTTCAAAATCAAACTTTTTAGGTTCTCCCCACTTTTTAATCTCCAGATTCTCGGTCTCGTCTTTTCCCACAGGAACGCTATCGTGGGGAATGTTAGGGATAAGAAGCATAATTTCTGCAATTGTGTTTTCAATACCGCTTATGTCCTCATCGAGACGCTTTATGCGCTCTGAGACTTCTTTCATATTATTAACAAGGCTTTCTGAGTTTTGCTTTTGCTTTTTGAGTCTGCCTATCTCATCGGAGACCACGTTTCTTTGGTTTCTCAACTCCTCAACCTCAATTTGAAGCGTCTTACGGCGCTGTTCAAGGTTGAGAAGCTCGCTTAGATCTATATTGGAATTACGTTTTTTAAGCGACTGGATTATTTTCTCAGGATTTTCCCGTATGTGTCTTATGTCAAGCATATAGTTTTATAACTCCTTAGTGTTATTTTACAGAGGCCAGCATTAAATATACTTTTTCAGAGCGTTAACAATTTGGGTATCAAGTGTAGCGTCCTTTAGCAGACACTCAGCAACTGCAAGCTCCTTTCGTTTACTTTCGCTTAAATCGCAAGGGGTTCCGCTTAGAAAGATAAACGGTATGTACAAATCCCTGCTTTTTACCTCTTGTGCAAGCTCTAAACCGCTCATTACAGGCATATTCATATCTGAGACGATAACGTCAAAAAACGACCCCTTATCTATAATGTCAAGTGCGTTTTTACCGCTCTCAGCAGCAGTTACATTAAAGCCGCTTTCAGTCAAAAAAAACGCTACCATCTCTCTGACCAACTCATCATCATCTACCAGTAACACCCGCTTGCTAAACACACCATCCTCCCTCAGTGTATGCTAAGAATAAAAGACCAGTTATAGTAACAAAAAACAAGTGTGTTTATCCAGCAAGACTTCTTATTGTTTCCAGCAGGTTTGTCTGCTCAAACGTACCCTTAACTATGTAGGCGTCGGCCCCCACCGCTATCCCTCTTTGTCTGTCTGCCTCTTTTTCCCTCGATGTTACGATTATTATGGGCGTGTTAGAGTAATTATTATCTTTTCTTAGGGTCTGAGTTAAGGCAAAGCCGTCAAGGCGGGGCATTTCAACATCGGTTATTATGACGTCATATTTTTGCTTTCCGGTTTTTTCCAAAGCCTCTATCCCGTCCTCTGCTATATCCACCTCATAGCCATAAGCCTCAAGAATACTCTTTTCAATTTCTCTTGTATTTATGGAATCATCAACAACGAGTATTTTGATTGCATTATGCTCTGTTGTGGCAGGGATTCCAGCTCTGGTGTGTCCTGCCACTTGCCGGGCAGCTTTTATAACACCTGATACATTTAGAAGGTTAATTATCTCGTTTTTACCTGAGACCGTTACTCCAAAAACCAGCGGCATGTTTCTCATGTGTCTTGGCAAGGGTTTAATCACCATGTTCTCCTCATCCAATATAGAGTCAATGATTAACCCAAGTTTATCTTCTCCAATGGAAACAATAAGTATGAGAACTCCGGATTTCTTACCGTTTCCTCCATCTGTGATACCTAACACTTTGCACAGTGGCTCAACCGTTATCAATTCCTCCCTGAGTCTCAGCGCTCTGCTGGATACC
>JADFYB010000018.1:6697-34750 GCA_015233245.1 Nitrospirota bacterium
GACATCCGTAATTATAGAGGCGGTGCTTATGCCAGGATAGAAAATTAAATCATATGCCTCTGCATCAGTCATAGCATTAAGTGCGGCCTCATCAAAGAGACGGCGCTGGAGAGCTTTGCCTTTAAGTTTTTCAGCCGCAAGCCCCGCCCCGTCATCAGCCACCTCTATGACAACGTTGCCGGAGTCATAAAAAGCACGCAACGTTATTTCGCCAACCTCAGGTTTACCGGCAGCCTTACGCACAGAACTTTCCTCTATGCCGTGGTCCAGAGAGTTTCTTATCATGTGAATCAGGGGATCGGATACCTTTTCTACCAGTTTTTTATCCAGCTCTGTCTCTCCCCCCTCAACTGTAAAATTTATATCCTTTCCGAGAGTTCCTGAGATATCCCTGACTGTCCTCCCTAATGAGTCAAACACGGTTGAAAGCGGTACCATGCGCATTGTGAGAGCAACCTCCTTAAGTGTCTCATTGAGAAGCTCCTGCACGTTGCCATCCGTTGTCAGTTCTCCCGCTAATTGTTTAATTCTCATGTTTATATTTAAAACATCGTTGCTTAAACCATCTAACTGTGGAAATCCAGCACTAAGGGCATTCAGTTTAAGGTAATGAGCCTTGCTTAAACGCATCAGAGCCTTTACCTCGGTAATCCGTTCTTTTAACCGGCTCTGATGGGTCACAATCTCACCCATCAGCTTTATAAGTGTGTCAAGTTTGTTGGCATTTATGCGCAGTGTTTCTATGTTTTTAACCGGTTGAGCGGCTTTTGCAGGGGTTAGCACAGCTTGTTCCGGATCAGGCGCTTTTTCCTCTGAAACAACAGAATCCTCAGGCACATTTAAGAGCTCTTCAAGCATAGTGCAGACTTCAATTCCTGAGCCGCTTATATCCTCTCCTGCTCCGGCACTTTCTACAAGCTCTGAGATTGTATCAACTCCCTTGTAAAGAGCAGATATTACTTGTCTTGTCAATACTATTTGGTTATTTTTAAGGGCTTCGAGTACATCCTCTATTTTGTGTGCCACCTCGCCTATTGATGCAAGTTTAAGCATACGGGCGGAGCCCTTTATTGTGTGGGCTGTGCGAAAGAGTGCATTTAGGTTTTCAATGTCTCCAGGGTCTTTATCCAAAGTTGAAAAGCCCTCAGTCATCTTTGCGATATGCTCTTTTGCCTCTTCAACAAACATACTTAAAAATTTAGCTCTGTCAAATGCCATACTTTATTCCAGCGTTTTGTTGATTTTGTCTAACTTATGCCGGCAAAGATGCAGGATGTCATCGGAGTTAAATGAAATAGCAAAAAAATCACCAGCAAAACACGAGTCTTTGGCGATTTGCCCCTGTTGCGGTTCACTTTGCAGAATTCTTGTAACTGCGAGATATTCTTTTTGGGCAAGCTGCAAGTCTCCGCCGTTATAATAAGCACAGGCAAGGTGATAGTGGGTAAGCCATGAGGATGGGTTAATGTATATAGCCTCTTTAAAAAGCCTGATTGCCTCATCATTATCTCCTGAGTATTTGGCTGCCATAGCAAGAAACATGTAACAGTCCACAGACCATCTGTCTGTCTCCAGCACTTTCAGAAAAATGCTCTGTGCCTCATCCATTCGTTTAAGGTTAAAAAGAGCTGCCCCTTTTAGCACACAGGCTGTGACGTAATTTTGTTCACCCGCTGTCAATGGCTCAAGCACTTTTATAGCCGCCTCGTACTTTTTGTCCTTTAGAAGAACACGTGCCTCATCTAAAAGTGCATCAGGTTGAGGCTTAACTGTTTTTTCGTTTTTAACTGCCGCTGAGTTTATCCTCTTAAAAGTGTCTCGTTTGGGTGGTTTGTGTTTTAGTGAAATACTGCTGCCTGAGGAAACAGCTTCCGGTAACTTTTTAAACACAAACACGCCATCCATTTCTATAAGGCTTAACGAGCCATGTTTATGGCCAAATGTCTCCACCGAGCTGACAAAAAGGTATCCGCCATCATTAAGCAGCATGGCAAGATTATCAAAGACTCTCCTTTGAATCTCCTTATCAAAATATATTGAAACATTCCTGTAAAAAATCACATCCATAGCACTAAGGTTTTTGCATGATTGTGTGTCAAGAAGATTTAAAACTTCAAAATGTGCGTGTCTTGTTATTTGTGAATCTACTCTGAAATGTGTCTCATCCTCCTGGGTAAAGTATTTTTTTCTCAGCAATTCAGGGAAACTTCTAAATGAAGCGCTGCCATATACTGCCCTCTGAGCTTTGTCAATTACCGAGTTGTCAATGTCTGCGCCAAAAAAATAAAAGAGGTCAAGGGCAGTTGTACCGAATGTCTCAGAAACTGAAATTATCATAGAGTAGAGCTCTTCACCGGTAGCACAGCCGGCACTGAAAAGTTTTATTTTTACGCCTTTTGGTTTGTTGGCCATAAGCTCCGGTAAAATCTTTGATGTTAACACCCTGTAGTGAGCAGGCTCACGCATAAAGTAGGTTTCATTTATTGTAATAAGGTTTATAAGCCTCTCAAATTGTGCCTGGCTTTGCGATATAAGACTGTAGTATTCATCGGCTGATGACAGTCCAAGAGTCTTCACCTGAGAGCGGATTATCTCTTTAAACGAGGCAAGGCGTGAAGAGTCAAAACTCAGGCCGCAACGATTGCGTATAATTGCCTGAAAACTCTGCAGGCAATTATCCTCTTTTGCAGTCCAATCCGATTGAATAAGAACATTTGAGAAGCATTCGTTTTTCATTTCGTTCTTACTCGTATTTTAACGGTTGCAGGCAAATGAAAGTCAAGTTAGTCTAAAAACTGCCTTTACGCTCTATATATGATAAGAACGCACAGCTTTTCTGTGCAAGGTCGGAGTTTGGTACCCTCTGAATAACAGCATCAAAATGTGCCTTAGAACGTTTAAAATCACCTAATTCCAGATAGCAAAGGGCAATATTAAAATTAACCTCTGATACATCTGGTATAAACTTCTCTGACTCTTCAAATGCCTTTATGGCTTTTTGGAAATATGTTTTCCTTTTTGCAGGACTATTAGTTATCTGAGAGCCTGACTGCATGTACAGATACCCAAGTGTATGATAGGAGGCAACGTTGCGGATGTTTTCCCTAAGGGAGTTATAAAGCAGCGCTTCGGCTTTTTCGTAGTTCTTTTTGTTTATCGCAACTAACGCCATGGAATTGAGTAACATGGATTTATTTTCGTGGGTTAGGTTTTTAAGGGCAAGCGCCTCAGAAAACTGTCTTTCTGCCGCATCATAATTTTGTACCGATAACAAAGCTAATCCATAATTGGTTTTTGTTGTGGCAGAGTGCGGATTTTTTTTAGCGGCGTCTTGCCAAAGTGCAAAGTCTGTGCGCCAGTCATAAAGGCGGTTATATGTCAAGAGCGCATAGAGTACACATAGGGTAACGATTATGGCAATTCTTACCTGGTGGGTTAAGAGTGCGTCGGTGAGGTGTTGCTTTTCAGGTTTTAAAAGCATAACTATCAAAAAAGACAAACCCACAGAGGGAAGATACATGTAACGCTCTCCGAGAGGTTCTGCTACCTGAGAAATAGTGATCATAAGTGAAGGCACCATAGAGACAATAATCCACAACAGCCAGAATCCACAAAAAAAGTTTCGTTTTAGTATAAAAAATGCCAACAAAACACACGGCAAAATAAATAAAATAAAATACCCCGGGCCGGATGGCATCTCAGGGATAATGTTTAAGTTCCACGGACAAAGCAGTTTCTCGTAGTAGTAACTGGCAGCGTTTATTAGGTTTCCTATAGCAGTGGATGAAAATGCTTCTTTATTTAAAAAAGCACCTGAGGCACCCGGAGTTTTAAATAGATCAGATAACCATACAAGTTTTCTTAAAAACACGTACACACCCAGCGATAAGGTAACAGAGACTGAAATCAAGGTAATCTCTTTCCTACTTGCCTTTACAATAGCAGCATACACTAAGGCTAATACTGCAAAAACAACGGCATTTTCTTTAGCAAGAAGAGAAAACAGAAAAAAAATTGCTACAAGAAACAGTCCCTCCCATTTTTTCTCATGCAGGTAAAGTAAAAGAGCAACAAAAGCAAATAAAAAGAAACACGTGGCAAGTAAATCTGTTCTGCCGGAAATCCAGGCAACAGACTCGGTATGAATCGGATGCAGCGAAAACAGCAGAGCACTGAAAAATGATGCCTCCATATATCCGTTCAAAAAAAATTTCCAGTTCTTTAGCGTGATACTAGAAACGATATAAAGCAATACTGAGTTTACCGCATGAATAACGACGTTACTGACATGATAGCCAATGGCATTAACATACCATATGGCATAGTCAAGGCCAAGTGAGATGATTGTAAGAGGGCGGTAATAGAGGCCGTTTGAGATAAAAACATCATACGGGTGTTTTTTGTCGATGAGTGAGGCGCCCCTTATTATGTATTGATCGTCCCATATAAGGCCGCTTTTAAATGTTGGAGCATAAATAATAATGGAAATTATAAAAATAGCCGCAACATATACAGCATGGCGTAAGTAATCTATTCTGTCTGTGTTTTCCATGTCTCAACACATATCAACAAAATAACGGGAAGGACATTTAGTCCTTCCCGTTACGTCTTATCTTTTAAACCTCTCCAATTGAGAGGTTAATGCTGCAAATTACCGGGTGGTTACCATCTGGCTGAATATTGGAGATGTATAGTTTGTAGTATAAGCCAAGATACTAACTGCACGGCTTGATGTAGGAGTTACAAACACCGTACCATCGGAGATAGCGCTGGAATCGGTTACAAACAATGAGTTACCAGTGTATGGACTCTTATCCCCTTTAAATGAGTGGTGTGAAATAAAGTGGGTGAGTACAGTTGCTACACCGGCAGGGAATGCAGGGTATGTGCCTGCGCTGGCCTGATTGTAAACGGAATTACAAGTATGTCCTGTAGCTGCTGATGTTGTTGCTTCATAGCAGCCCTGATTACCTGATGCGTCTGATACTATTATGTACGGATCGCCTGCAACGTATGCATCAAGATATGCCTGTAAATCCGATACTGCTCCCTTTGCTCCCGACTCAACTGCCCTTACTTTCGCTTTTTCCCTCTGTCCAAGGAATGCTGGCACTGCAATTGCTGTCAAAATTCCTATGATTGCAATAACTATCAAAAGCTCAATCAACGTAAAACCTCTATCCCCCCTGTTTTTCATGTCCGAAATCACTCTAAACATCTTACCCCTCCATATTCCTTTTATCTGGCGGTTAAAAACCGCTTGACTGTTTACAATATAGCAATTTACATGCCAGCTTCAGAGGCGCTTGTTTCATAGATAAAACTAATTTGGGGGGATATTTACTAACAAATGTTGTCACCCTTTGACATAAAACGTCATGTATATTGCTCTCTGATTTAGACAAAGGAGCTCGTACTTGTAAAAAACATAATACTGAAAGTACAATAGAGCGTGCTTAACACGGAGTTTGTGTCCGTAAAGAAAAGCGCTTGTGAAGGAGACAGGTAATGGTAAATAAAAAAGCCATTGTGACAATAACCATAGGGGAGGCATATCAAGAGCTGTGGAGGACTGTTTGTAAGCCCGGTTGGGACAGATATGCCCAGATGCATGGGTACGATATTATTTGCATAGACAATCCGGTTGATATTTCAGAGAGGGCAGCTAACCGCAGTCCGGCATGGCAGAAGTGTTTGGTGTTAAGCCAGGATTTTTCAACCCAATACGACAGGATAGTGTGGGTTGATTGCGATATATTAATAAATCCTTACAATGCTCCCTCAATTGTGGACAGTGTGCCGGAGAGCATGGTTGGCGCTATAGACGTTTGGTCGTCTCCAACACAGGGATGGTTCCCTGTTGCACTGCAAAGATATATTGATATAACACCTAAAGGTGACACCTTTAGCCAGGATGTTTCCATGTATTATAAAAAATACGGTTTGCCGGATACCTTTAATAAGGTTGTACAAACAGGTGTACTTGTCCTTTCCCCTGAGCACAGGGATATACTTGAAAAGACCTACTATGAGTACGAGGAAAAGGGCGGCTCTGAGTGGAATTATGAGATGAGACCGCTATCGTATGAGTTACAAAAGGCATCAAAAGTACATTGGATAGATTTTAGATACAACATGAGCTGGCCTATTTATAAGTGTTTGTTTTATCCTTTTCTTATGTTAGAAAGTACACTTGAAGAGGAAAGAAAGAAAGCATTGTCAGCCGTATGCGTTAACACAGCATACCAAATCGGCTATTTTATGCACTTTCCCGGGGACAAATCGGATATGGTGCTGGTTAATCAGGAAAGTTTAACATGGACAGACTGCAAAATATAATTTCACGGAGTCTTGACATTACGCAGCAGTTTTTTGTTTAATAAACAGACGGTCGGAGGTTAAAAGGCCGATATAACCAGATACAATGTTTAGGAGGATAATATGGCTGACATTAAAGCAGATCAGGTATTGGACACAAAGGGTTTAAACTGCCCGATGCCGGTGTTAAAGACTAAAAAGGCTCTGGATGGGATTGACTCCGGTAAAATACTTGAGGTGATATCAACAGATGCAGGTTCAAAGTCTGACATCCCTGCACTTTTAAGCAGATTGGGGCACGAGTTGCTGGAGACAAAAGAAAACGGTAACGTTATTTCCTTTTTTATTAAAAAGGCATAACACAGAGGGTTATAAACTTTTTCGTGAAGTCTGCCGATTAATACATTGTGCGGATAAAAGCTGATACTGTAAAAAATGGCCAGGGTGTCAGGTTAACCTGATATTGTGGCTATTTTTTTAGTTGTATTAAGGGTTTGGGGTTTTCTATGACAAAAAAGGCCGGCATAGGGTGTTTTCTCTTTGCCGTTATATTTTTTTTTATGTATCCATCCTGTCTTCTGGCAGATATATACATGTATGACAAAGGCAGTGGGGTGGTGTACTACTCTAATATAAAAAGAGCCGGGTACAAGACTCATATTGTGAAAGAGAAACTTTCTAAGAAGCGTGCTCGGCAAAAGGTTGCCGTTGCCTCCTCGCCTCAGGAGACAAAAAGCTCTCCGGTCTCTGCCGGAGTAAATCCTGATTTGTCTGCATACAGAGACTATGAGGACATAGTCCACAAGAAATCTGCTGAGCACTCTCTTGACCCTATGTTGGTAAAGGCTGTGATTAAAACAGAATCTAACTGGAACAGCCTTGCCGTATCATCAAAAGGCGCAATGGGGCTTATGCAATTAATGCCGGATACCGCTAATTTCCTCTCTGTTGGAAACCCCTACGATCCTGTTGAAAACATAGACGGCGGTATAAGGTATCTGAAATACCTGCTTAACAGATTTAATGGAAATGTTGCATTAGCGCTTGCCGCCTATAATGCCGGACCCAATGCGGTATCTCGTTACGGAGATACCATTCCCCCATACGCAGAAACACAGGACTATGTGCAGAGGGTGCTAAATACGTATAACGGGGTAATGATATATTCACCGCACACAACAAAGTCAACAGACGCCACCGGAAAGACAGAGATAAGTTTTGCCTCATCGAGACGGATATTCCGGGTGGTGACCTCTGAAGGTACGACACTATACACAAACATTCGGCCCGGGACTTTGCAGTAATGGAGAGACTATTTTGAAAGACCGCCAGTTGACAGAGCAAATCATGGAGCTCAAGGACAAACGCAAAGCTCTTATAATCGCGCATAATTATCAACGGGATGAGATACAGGCAATAGCTGATCTTACGGGAGATTCCCTTGAACTTTCAAGAAAAGCCGCTGAAACTGATGCCAAGGTAATAGTGTTTTGCGGAGTGAATTTTATGGCTGAAAGCGCCTCTGTACTCTCTCCCGATAAGACTGTGCTGATACCTGCTCTTGATGCAATGTGTCCGATGGCAGAGATGATAGCGGTTAGCTCCCCCAGGGGAATTTATAAGTCATTTCCGGGTTATCCTGAGCCTCCCGGGTATGTGTTTCCGTCAAACTTTTCACTAAGAGACATAAAGGCAAGGTATCCGGGTGTACCTGTAGTTGCCTATGTAAACACAACGGCAGATGTTAAGGCCGAATCCGATATCTGCTGCACCTCGGCAAACGTGGTTCAGGTGATAGAGTCGCTGCCGGGTGAGCGTGTGATATGTATTCCGGATAAGAATCTTTCGATGTGGGCGCAAAAAAACACCAAAAAAGAGGTAATTGCCTGGGATGGCTACTGTCACGTCCATGACAGAGTGAGGACATCTGATGTTTTATCAGCAAGACAGTTGCACCCTGAAGCTGTTGTTATGGCACACCCTGAGTGCAGGATAGAGGTTTTGGAAATATCTGACCATGTTACAAGCACTTCAGGAATGTTAAAATATGCCAAAGCTTCAACCGCTTCAGAGTTCATAGTGGGCACAGAAATAGGGCTTCTTTACAGACTGCGAAAAGAAAACCCGGATAAGACTTTTTATCCTCTGCGTAAGGACATGGTCTGCCCGAATATGAAAAAAACCAATCTGACGCTTCTCTATGAGAGTCTCAGGGATATGAAAAACGTAGTAAAAGTCCCTGAGGAAATAAGAGCTCCGGCTAAAAAAGCACTTGACAGAATGCTTGCAATTAGCACAATTTCGCTTTCAAAGAAGTAATTCAAGACGTATTAAGAAATTAACCACAGATGAACCCAGATAAATTAAGTAATCCTAATCTGTGGTTATCTGTGGTTTATTTAGTGGCTACTCCGTATCAGCCGGTGTTACAACAGCCATGACGACCAGTTTTTCACCTTTAGAAGCCTTAAAACCGTGTGGCACCTGAGGGTCACAAAGAATTGCGGTTTTAGCGTCCGCCTCTATCTCCTCATCTCCAACTGTAAAAACCCCTCTGCCCTCCACACAAAACATCATAAGCCTAAGCGGCGCCTTATGCGGGGTTATCTCCTGTCCAGGCTCTAAACACATCAATGCCACTCTCATCTCCGGCTTATCTGAAAGCATCTGTTTTGAAAACTTCTCCGGATTAAACTTTATCAACTTTTTTAAATCCAATACTTCTACCATTTTAAACACCTCCTTATATGTCCTTATACTAACAAAGCAGGTGAACTTCTGCATATGAGATAAATCATAATCGGAATATCAGGGGGCAGGGCTAACACATTTAGCCGCATCCTGAATCCACTTGATAATATCCTCTGATGCAACCCTCGGAGTGTTCATGTGGTCTGCGTTGACAACCATGTATTTATTAAAGGAGTTAGAGGGTGCCTTGTCAAAAGCATAAGATTGTCCTCTTTGATACATTTTGTCCTGAGTGCCGACAACCCACATAAACGCTGTCCCTGGTTTAATTGCCGCGGCATTTGATGGCATAACAGCCGGACCATCGGGTAAAAACCAGCTTAGATAAATATCTGCTGTGGTTGTAATAGTTGATGTAAGCCCCTGATTGGAATCGGTAAATGTGTCTTTTGTGCCGCCATTGCCGCTTTCTGCCATTTGCCTTGCACGTTTAAGGCTATCTCCAAGCTTTGACTGAAAATCTGGTTTTTCTGGTACATGGCCGGGAGCAATCGCAACGACACCATCTACGGATGCTTTGGCAGCGTACGCGATGGCAACGTTAGCGCCTAAACTATGTCCTGCAATGAATATCCTCGTAGCTCCCTTTTGCCTTAGCTGAGCTACATAGGAATCAACCTCTGTTAATGTGTCTTCATAGCTCTTACAATACTCTCTGTTTCTGGAGTACGGCATATTGGGAGCTATAACGATGAATCCGGCATTTTTCATGTCACTCATAAGTTTGTTGAGAGAGTCCTCTGTGTGTGAACCCTTTCTCTTTCCAATTATTTCGACAGGGTCATCTGTGGGTGGTGAACCACCCTTTCCGTGCAAGAGTAAAACGCCTGTAATCTGTGCAGACTCACCACTGGCATTGGTCGCTGCAACTGTTAAAAAAAAGATTGAAAAAATTAAAGAAAGCGATAACATTCTTTTTAGCAGCATTGTTTTCTCCTTTTAATTTATCTGTTTGGCAGTACACTTTTATGTAATAACAAGCAGCATAAATCGCCATTACAGTCCCGGCGGCTGTCGCTTATATAGCCGGTAGTATGAGAAAATTAATCTAAAGTACAACTTTGTATATCATTCTTAAGCAGAGGAAACAGATTCAGTTAAATACACTGTGTTAAGCTTTTTGCAGTCTTTGCAGCCATTTGGTTTATTTTCTGAGTATGTCTCCTTATTGATTAGGTCATCAAGCAACGTCTTGTCACCTATCTTTACAGCCATATTCGCTGTCTCCAATACGTAAATTACCTCCCTTACCCGCATATAATGGATGCACTTGCGAAGGTGGCGCAGCATTGAATCACATAATAAAAACAGTAAAAAAACAAATGAGAATGAAACAAAGAGCATATATCCACTTTCTCTCAGCTTTAAATGCCAACACAAGAGAAGGTACTCCAATAGAATGATAAATGTTGCAATAGACAGCTGTTTGAGGGTAATTGATACGTACCAAACTGACGTGGCCAGTCTCACATGGGCTTCATTGCGGATAATATCACGCGACATGTTAGGAAAACAAGAAAGCAGACGTATTTTAATAATGTTAATGAACATCTTAGTGCGAAAGCCCCTTTTTTCTGGTACATCAGGACACCATGGTACCAGTCGAATAAGATGATTGAGTCCCCTAGCTGCCAGGTAGCAGCGAAGATGCAAGTATGGGAACTGTGTGTCAAGCTTCAATTTCTTGATACATGAGCGCGGAAAGAAGTACGAGACTACGTGTGAGACAATTGATTGTTTGTCAGCGTTTTTAAACAAGAAGGTGTCCTCCAGTTCCTTCGGTGTCTGGACAGCCAACCCGCTTCGTTCCTCCTTTGTTGAGTTCATCCAGACATAAAGAGCGCTAACGGCATCAGGCCCTTTTGGATCCTGACGAAAAAAGGCGGCACCTATCACATACGCAGATACTATGATGGCAACGCCAATCTCCCAATGAATAGCTCCGATAAATCCACCGACACCTATGAGAGGGGAAAAAGGCGACTTCATCCCCGGAAACAGGGTGTTGCCAAATGTTGCCAAGGTTTTCAATACCAGATATATTGATGTTCCTCCAAGAATCACAGTGAAAAGACCTGGAATCAAGCTGCCAAGCAGTTCCACATATAGTTCATGAAGAAGCGATAATTTGCTTTTTGTCTTTTCATTGTCCTTTGTCATCGTACCAATGGATTCCTTTGTAGATTGCTCTGCCCCTCCTGGCACCATGTTTTGCTTGTCCATATAGTCCTCCTTAACTTGTAATTTTCCTAATCTTGCCTCGGGGTGATTTATTAAAGCAAGCAAATAGGTAATACCACTTTCTATTTTTTCAGTAAGAGGTCGTAAATTAAGAGCCATTAAAACACCTCGTCAACATTTTTAGTATTAAATCATATTTTTTTATATGTGTCAAGATGGATAGACATGTCAAAATAAACCATAAGTGAAATATAAAAATTAACCAGATGAACTAAGATACCCCCACATTTGTAAATTGCGATTAAACACAATTACATTGGTTCATACTTCATTTCGGATTAACAGAAAACCCTCAAAAGGTCTTAACTTCACACGCATAAAAAATATATTTATTTAACAAAAAATTTTGATTGACTTTTTGCTAACTAATACTTCATACTAAATATGAAGTTTCAGAAGTATTAGTAATTTGCACAAGGCCACAAAGACTTTAGCTTTTTGGCTTTTTTATCAAGTTGTTTTTTCTGATACTTTAGTTTATGAATAAGGAGGTATGATGGAAATGGCTAAAGGTAAAGTCAAGTGGTTTAATGTATCCAAAGGTTTTGGATTTATCACCAACGAAGATGGTAAAGATGTATTTGTACACCACTCTTCTATTAAGGGTAATGGTTTTAAATCTCTTGCCGAAGGTGAAGCTGTTAGTTTTGACATCGAGAAAGACCCGAAGGGCCTTAGGGCAATTAACGTAGTTAAACTCTAATCGAACAAAGCTGTAAATCGCAAAGACACTCTTGTAATACAAGAGTGTCTTTGTTTTATTTGTTATGTTTCTTACAACCACGGGCAAGTTTTATTGTATTTACTAAAGGAATATTTATTAAAAAACAATGCCGAAACATTATGGAAAAGAGTCAGTAATATATTATAAGCAAAGTCAACACAATGAGCTTGTAGTAACTGTTGATGACGGTAAGTTAACCCTGTGGTCACCTGAAAGAGTAAGACAGAGTGTTTTCGACTTAAAAAACCCTGCCGTCCCAGGTCTTGAGTACGCTAAGTATATGCTCCTTGCACTTGTCTTTATCCCAACACCTGCATCAGTTGTCTCAATAGGGCTTGGGGGAGGAACGATTCCAACAGCGTTATCAAAACTTGCTCTTCAGTGTCTCATACATGTGGTGGAAATAGACATGGACATAGTGTTTATTGCTAAAAATTATTTTGGTTTTAAAGAAACGCCGCTTATGAAACTCTCTGTTGATGACGGGTACTCTTTTATCGAATCCTGCTGTGATTCATTTGATATAGCCATGCTGGATGCGTATAAGGGGAGTTCACAACCAAAGAGTCTCTCTTCAAAAACGTTCTTTAAAAATCTTGCTAAAACTCTGAAACCTGAGGGCGTTTGTGTGGTTAATCTTATAACTACAGATACGGAAAATCTCAATAACGCCGTAAACAATATGAAAGCAGTGTTTAGAAACATTTGGTATGCAGAGTGTAAAACATCAAGAAATGTGGTTTACTTTGCATCAAATCATAGTTATGACGAGTGCATATTAGCTGCCAATATAAAAAAGATAAAGGAGCTGATTCCTTCAGGAAACCCTGATTTGTTAATAAACGCTAAAAAGCTGCACACCAGTGATGGACTTAGCATTGTAAAAAAGTTATATCAATTCGCTTTTAAAAAGGGAAATTAGCACAACCGAACTGCTGTTATGATAGTGTATTTAAATGGTGATTTTTTGCCGATTGAGGATGCTAAAATATCAGTACTTGATCATGGTTTTCTCTATGGGGATGGATTTTTTGAGACCCTTCGGGCATATGACGGTGTGATTTTTAAGGCTGAGGAGCATTTAAAGAGGTTTAACAGGGCAGTTACCCTGTTGGGTATTAATTTAAGTATAACGACGGATGAGTTAAAATCTTTAATTTATAAAACAATAGAGTTAAACGCCCTGACTGATGCAACTGTGCGGGTGACTGTGTCAAGAGGAGCTGGACCACTTGGGCTTGATCCTGATATCTGTCCAAAACCAACTATCTTTATATATGCTAACACTTTTAAACCGTATCCACAGTCCTGCTACCAGCAAGGTATCAGGGTACTGACGGCATCAGTGAGGAGAAGCCCTCTTGAGTGCCCACACTGGGGATGCCGGACGCAGATTAAATCAATTAATTTTCTGCCTAACATTCTTGCAAGGATTGAATCCGGACAAAGCAGCTCAGGGGAGGTTCTTTTGCTTGATACATCAGGATACATGACCGAGTGCAGTGTGTCAAATATTTTTTTTGTAAACGGTGAAAGACTATATACTCCGTCACTTGAGTGTGGAATTCTTGATGGCATAACGCGCAAGGTTGTCATAGACATTGCTAAGGAACAGGGGATAACCGTGTATGAGGGAAAATACTTTCTAAACACCCTGTATCGTGCCGATGAGGTTTTCTTAACAAACACTATAATGGAGATAATGCCGGTGGGGGAGACTGATGGCAGAGTTTTTAACCATAAACGAAAAGTGACTGAGTTGTTAAGTATGCTGTATAAAAAAACAACCAACTTAAATCACCATTTAACCGAGAAGAAAATAAAAGAGAGTTAGAAAAAAAAATTAAATAAAGCAGTCCATGTATCCGCATATCTTTTAGAATTGAATAATGGCTTTCCTCCCTTGAATATCCTTGATTGACTGTATTAGTTATCTGTTTTAAGCGTGTTGGGTTATAGTTTAACTGGCAGACATCCCTCCATAGGCGTCTCTCCCATAAGACAGCGCAAGACGGCCATTTCCGCTTTTTCAGAAGTGTCGTAAGCAGCAATGAGCACATCAGCCTCTTCAAAATGTTTCAGCACATAGGGATTACCGAAAGATATTACAGTTGTGTGTCCGGCACGTTTTATTATGCGTTTTAGTGATCTGATTTCCATATCAGAGACACAGAAATTTTTACTGAAGGCTGAAACAGATGTGTATATGGCTGCAACAACCCGTTTGCCATCAATAAAGGGTTTATCCATGATATTATTTCCCCCAAACAGGGTGTACAAAAGTATCCTGGAGGAGAAGCCGCCTAAATAAATAAACTTAACATCACAGGTTTTTTCCATAAAAGAAGACGACAGGTCTCCTTTAACCAATGTTATCGATTTTTCAAATAATCTGTGGGATAAATCATCATGGCTTTTATAATCAACAAAGTCTGTGCCAGCTGTTTTCAGCTTTTTTCTTAAATTAAGAACCCTCTTAAATGATTCATACACACGTTCCACTTTAAGGGCACCTGTCTCTATGGAATCATTAAGTTCCGACACAGCGCGCACAACGCTGACAGGATGAAGCAGAATATCAGCCCCTGCATTTATACATTTTGTGTGAACAGATTCGATTCCTTTAAGTGCATCCATATTAAGAGCATCAGTTAAAATCAGGCCGTCAAACGACAGGGTATTACGAAGCAGATTAGTTACGATTTCCTCTGATACTGTGGCAGGGAGCGAATCTATCAAAGGGAGGCTCAGGTGGCCAACCATAATGGAGTCAACTTCGGCATCTATGGCATATTTAAACGGAATCAGCTCAACCTCGTTAAGCTCATCAAGGGTTTTGTTAATCACAGGCAGTGTGAGGTGTGAATCACTTTGAGTTGAGCCGTGGCCTGGAAAATGTTTAGCACAGGAGATAAGTCCGGTCTCTTTTATTGCCTCGATATACAGACGGCTATACCATGCAGTTTTCTCAGGGTCATCAGAGAAAGCCCTGTTACATATTATTGGGTTTAGGGGGTTAGTGTTAACATCTACAACAGGAATAAGTGGCATGTTAATACCCACATCGGCGGCCTCAGAGCAAATGGACTTTAGAAGTAGCCTGATATCACGCGCATCATTGCCGTCTCTTTTGTAAAACGCAGCAGAAACAGCCATCTGACATGGGAACACAGTCGTGCCCTGCACCTGCTGTCCGGTTCCCTTTTCTACGTCTGATGCAATCAGGAGTGGATAATAGGCATAGCGTTGAACCTCAGCAATGAAATCCTTTATCTCTTTGCGCTTACCACCAAAAAGCAAAAAACCAGCTATCCCGCTTTTAGTAAGGTCAATATATTCCTGTCTCTTTTTAGCGGAGTTTAAAAACGTACCGTCAAGGCGGCATATTATCAGCCCATACAGTGCCCTTGTCAGCGAATCATCTGCAACCAAACTTTCGTTCATGAAAGAGAGTGTATCAAAAAAGACCCTCACGTTACAACATTTTTTCCCGGTCTGCGGGAAAATTTTTCCTTCAAACTGATGGTATTAATTGTGCATCAAAAGATGACATTTGCTATAGCATTGAAAACAGATGGTTTTACATCTTTGGCATAGCTTTTGCATAACAGAATACAGTTAAAAGATAAACAGTTTCGGCTTAATAGAAAACAGATTGCGATTTGCAGAAGAAAGATTTTTTACAAAGGAGGTACACAATGAATGCAAAGGAAACAGTAGTAGTAAAGGGCTCAGTTCCATTTGATATGCTCGACGAGGACGAACAGATAATGTCAGTGATAATGGCTCTGAGGCAGCACGGAAAGATTGATTTACCTATGAACGATAATTTTGAAAAGGCCGTCAGACAGGTAAGAGAAGAGGTAGCTACTGTCACAATGCCTTACTACACGAAATAAGACGTTGCTCTAAATACACATCCTCCTCCAACCCCCGGATGACTGCCAAAAAGTTACTAAACTTTTTGGCAGTCCCCCACCCTTCTATAGCAAATTGTGGGCACTAATACTGAGTTGCAATCTAAATTATAATATAAAGAGGAGATTACGACGTCGCTACGCTCCTCGTAATGACGGATAAGTAAATGCCGTTTTGGTACGCTGTGCGTAACGTCTACGCACAGACACATGCCGTCATTGCGAACCCCCACAGGGGGTGTAGCAATCTCCTCTTTTGAGCGCAAATTGGTATAAGTTTTGTGTTGCACTTTAAAAGCCCCTTCGTCTATAATAATGACAGGATTGATTGGAGAGAATATTTTTTATGAAGACAGGCTTTATAGGCGGCGGTAATATGGCTGAGGCTTTGATTAAAGGGCTTACTGCAAACGGCTTTACTAATATTTTGATCTCCGAACCTGTTGAGATAAGATGTAGCTACCTTAAAGAACACTACCCTGTAACCACCATGTCTGACAATATAACCATATTAAAATCCTCAGATACGATTATTATAGCGATTAAACCCCAGAACATGCCTGCACTTAAAGAACAGATTCAGGGAATTGATTGTGCCGGTAAAACTGTTATATCAATAGTGGCAGGTGTAAAGCTTGCCGCACTTCAATCCATGTTCCCATCAGCCTACATTGTGCGGGTGATGCCAAACACACCAGCTTTGGTGCTTGAGGCGATGTCTGTGCTTACAAGCGATACATCAGTGCCAAAGGAGATTCTGACAAAGGCGGAGAACATTTTTTCTGCAATAGGTCAGGTTGTTGTTTTATCTGAGGATATGATGGATGCTGTGACGGCAGTGTCCGGAAGCGGTCCGGCTTTTTTTGCTCTCTTTACAAAATGCGTTATTGAGGCTGGTGCTGCTCTTGGGCTGCCTGAAGATATTTCAAACACACTGGCTATACAAACGATGAAAGGCACTGCGAAACTTCTGAGTTCCGCGCAGAAGCCTTCTGAATTAATAAAAATGGTAGCATCCCCGGGTGGAACAACTGAGGCCGGACTAAAAGTGTTTGAAGCGCTTGGACTTAAAAAAACAGTTTCGGAGGCGCTGCAAAGTGCCGCACTCAGAAGCGCCGAGCTGGGTAAGTAACAGCGATGTGTTTTACAGACGTATATCATAGAAAGCTGGAGGCTTAAGATATGTTTGTAGCCGGACATTTTTTTATATCTATTGCAACAGTAGCGGATATAGTACTGAGCGCTTATACGTGGATTTTAATCATATCGGCCTTGATAAGTTGGGTAAATCCAGATCCTCATAACCCTGTTGTGAAGTTTTTGTATCTTGCCACAGAACCAGTGTTAAGGCCAATACGCCGGAGAATTGGCACTCTCGGCGGCATTGACATCTCACCAGTCATAGTTATTTTACTTATACGGTTTGTACAGTCCTTTGTAATAGCCTCACTGAAGCAATTCGGCAGCAGGTTGTTGTACTGATAAAAGAATATTCAGTTTCAGTTATTGTTAATTTACTTGTTCTGTTGCAGCATTTGTGATATGGCGTCAATTTTGCTTTTTATTTCAGCATACCGCACAGGGTTTTCCTCTTCAACCAGAAAACTCTGGGCACCTTCGTAGGCTTGTTGAGCTTTGATAAGATTCTCCTCCTTGTTGTCTATGAAGGAAAGATTAAAACACATATTACCAAGATTAAAAAGCATAGCAGCATATTTAACCGGATACTTTTCCACAAGAGGCATCTTTAACGCTCTCTCATAGCTGCGAATCGCCTTCATAATGTTTTGTTCTTTATCCGTAAGTTCAGAAAGACCGCTATAAGCGTTTCCTAAAGCCAACTGCGTCTTAAAATACTCATCTGGTGTTTTCTCAGGGATGTAAACTTTTAAGGCTTCTTTGAAGGCAAAAATGGCAAGTTTGAGGTTTATCTCTTTTTCTGTGCTGTCAGCATATAAAAAATAGGCATTTGCCACATTTATCTGAGCCATAGCGTAGTCCATGGGAGATTTTTCAAAGGTATAAACCCTCAAGGTCTCCTTAAATGCAAGAATCGCCTTTTGCAAATTGCCGCTTTTGTCCTGAAGTTCAGCTAAGGCGCCGTAAGCGCTGCCTAAGTTATTTTGAAGCATACCGTATTCAGCGGGGAAATCCACGTATGTTCTCACCCTTATAGCCTCTTCATAAGCGTTTATCGTTTTATTAAGAAATCCTGCCCTGTTACTAACCTCTGAAAGATCACAGTAAACGTTACCCAGATTAGCTTGAGTTTCAGCATAATCCTCCGGATCAGTTACAACTGTGCGAACTTTTAACGCCTCTTCAAAACACTCCGCCGCTTTGCTTAAGTTTTCCTGTCTGTCTCTGTACCGTGAAAGTTCCCACAAGGTGTGGCCAAGGCTGTTATGGGTTATTCCATACTCACGCGGGTGTTCATGGTCAGTTCTGCCCTTAAGCGCCAGAGTAAAAGCATTGACAGCACGGCTTAGGTTTTCATCCCTGTCTTTGAACTCACTAAGCGCATGGTAGGCAAGGGCAAGGCTGTTTTGGATGCTGCCGTATTTTAATGCGTCATCGTTTAGATTGTACGCTGTTACTGCTGCTTCAAATGCAGATATAGCGTCAAGTAAATCATTCTCAGTCCCAGTCAGCTCAAAAAGCGCCCAACACGTGTTTCCAAGATTCATGTTCACCATGCCAAAGTCATACGGCTTATCTCTGAACTTAAACACCGTAAGAGCATCATTATAGGCAGATTTTGCTTTTTTCAGGTATTTTTCTTTTTCCTCGCCAAGTGCCAACTTACGATAACATATCCCTATGTTGTTTTTTATGTGTCCATAGACTGCAGGAGTTTCCTTTGGAGAGACATTCACCACTATGTCAACGTAGGCATTTAAAGCGCTCTCAACGCCTCCATCCTCAAGCAGTGTATCCGCAGCAGTTACTTTGGCGGTATATGCTGAAGCTGTCCTCTTTTTTTTTAATGTCCTGAGCATGATAAAGACAAGGATAACAACTAACAACGCCCCGCCTATTATGCTTGCTCTAACAGGATCAAATAACATAATCCACTTTGGCATCTCTGCTTTCCAACTAAAAAATGCCCTCCTGACCTTTATTGTAATGTTGGATTAATTATACAATGAATGGTAAAAAAAATACCTGCTAAATACGGTTTTTTTCATCAATGATACTCTCAATTGCCTCTGCCGCCGCCTCTCTGACATCCTGTTCACTATCATTGGCAAGTTTCCTCAGATGCTCTATATGGGCGGCTCCGCCTATAATCCCAAGACAATATGCAACGTCCCCCCTGACAAAGTAATTTTCGTCCTCTAAGAGGGGCCGCAGCATATCTGCCATTTTCTCTAACCCCGGCAGCTTTGCCTCACTAAGCTCCTCAATAAGTGCTATAGCCCCGATACGCACGCGAATTCTTTCGTCTTTGAGAAGCTTTACGATAAGACTGTGCGTACCACTGTCAACCTTAAACATTGACACGATATTGTCCAGAAACCCCTTCTCCATATAGTCTGACACCATATCCTCAAAGGGTTGTTTATTATCAGTTTTGCCGTTCATAATTATTCTATGTGAATTACCCATAAAAGACAGTTTTATTGTGTTTTGGATTCGTTGGATGTTATCTTTTCTTTCAGCGTTTTAACAAGTCCCTCGTATGACCCGGAGCCCAGTATTCTTGTAAACTGAGTTCTATAGTTATTTACAAGGCTTATACCCTCAATAACAACATCATAGACTTTCCATTCGCTGTTTATCTTCATAAGCTTATAGTCCATTGGAATTTTCTGTGCTTTTCTCATTATAACGGTTTTTACCGTTGAGTAATCGCCGTCAATGCTCTGTTCAACAAACAGCACCTCCTCTCCGCTATAGGATTCTATCTTTGTGATATAAACGTTTTCAAGGAGGTTTTCAAAAAGAGAGGTAAATTCCTTTTTCTCAGCATCCGTCCGCTTCTGCCAGTAAATGGCAAGAGCCCGCTTTGACATCTCTTCAAAATCAAAACGGCTTTCTATAATGCTGCGGATGTGTTTACGCCTCTCCTGTGTCTTATCCGTACTTTTTAAGGTTTTGTCCTTTAAAACCGTATAAATTTTGTCTATAACGACTTTTAACAATTCATCAGGGCTCTCGGCAACAGCCACAGATTCCAAAATAAAAACAACCACTATCAGTGCAAAAACAACTTTTATATATTTCACGTTCTAAGTACCTCGTATTAAGTTTTTACTTAACATCGCCAAAGGCGTATTTTGAAATTAATTCCTCAATGTCAACAGCCGATTCTGTTTCACGTATTTTACCGCCATCTGCCAGTATTGTTTTAGCGCCGCCCGGAGATATCTGGATGTATTTTTCGCCAAGCAGGCCTTTTGTCTTTACAGATGCGATAGAGTCCTCTGAAATATTAACTGTTTTGTGGATAACCATAACAACCTTTGCCTGATAGGTTTTATCATCGAGGGTTATATCACTTACTTTTCCGACTTCAACTCCGGCTATTTCCACACTTGTTCCCTTTTTAAGTCCTCCGGTTTTGGCAAAAGACGCTGTGACAGCGTAGCCCTTTTCTGCTAAAAAATGAACATCCCCCAACTTTATGGATAGATACGCCATAGACAGAATCCCTAAAAACAGAAACAACCCAACAGTAGCCTCAATATCAAATCTCTTCATTGTTAACCCTCCTTATCCAATTCTCTCTTTATGCCGCCTTCTGCACCCATGCTGTCGTTCCATGACGTATCCCAACTGTATTTTCCACAATCACGGATATGTATAAAACTTTTCACCTCAGGAATTTGGCTTCTTACGATTTCATCCGGTTTGCCGCAAAAAATAATTTTCCCGTCGCAGAGCATTGCCACTCTGTCAGCAACATCGAATATATCCGGAATCTCATGGCTTATAATAAGTCCTGTAAAACCATGCCTCTGATGATTTTCAATTATGAGTTCATGGATAGATTGCTTAAGCACCGGATCCAGTCCGGTTGTCGGTTCATCGAAAAAAATTATATCAGGGTTTGATATTATTGCCCGGGCTAAAGCCACACGCTTTTTCATCCCTCCGCTTAACTCTGCCGGATATTTTTCCTCCACGTCTTTTAAATGTACGTCGCTTAACGCTTTCGTAACACGCTTTGCAATCTCAGAATCTTTGAGGCGGGTTTTTTCTTTAAGCGGGAAGGCCACATTGTGATAGACATTCAGAGAATCAAAGAGAGCACCGCTTTGAAACAGCACCCCAAAACCGGAGCGTACCTTGTTAAGCTCTCTCATGCCCATGCCAGTAATATCCCTGCCCCCTATGAAAACAGCGCCGGAATCCGGTTGAAACAGTCCCGTTATGCACTTAAGCGAAACACTCTTCCCAGCCCCCGATGCGCCTATGACTGCCATTATCTCGCCCTTATGGATAGCTAAATCAATACCTTTTAGAATCTCAACTCCGTCAAGGGTTTTTCTTAACCGGCTTATTTTTATAAAAGGTTTTTTTTCCATTAAATGAAATAAGACCCAAGAACGTAATCCCAAATAAGAACAACCACCGATGACATTACAACAGCGTCTGTTGTTGCCTTACTAACGGCACGCGCCCCAAAACCAGATGAACCTTTACCAAGAAAAAACCCCTTATAACAACATACCCACGAAATTATCAGGGCAAAACTCAACGATTTATAAAGTCCAATTAGTAAATCAGCCCTTTCCACAAAACCCTTCATCTCCTCAAAGTAAACCCCGCTGCTTAAACCCAGCAGCTTTACACCGACCAGATACCCTCCATAAATGCCTGTAACATCAAATATCGCAGTCAATAGGGGAAAACATATCAGTGCTGCTATAAAATTTGGCGTTATTATATACTTATACGGGTTTAACGCCATGATGTAGAGGGAGTCAATTTGCTCTGAGATTTTCATAATTCCAATTTCTGCAGTAAGCGCTGAACCGCCGCGGCCTGTTACCATTAGGGCGGTAAAGACAGGCCCCAGCTCTCTTACCAGACTGAGGGCAACACCCGGGCCAAGTAAAGACTCAGCTCCAAACTTTCTTAAAACATAAAACAACTGAATTGCCAGCACCATACCTGTAAAAGCACCTGTCATAAGAATGACGCCAAGTGACATATATCCGATAAACCATATCTGTCGAATAATCAGTTTCCACTTATATGGGGGTGTGAAAGAGTAGTAAAGAGAGTTAAGCAGAAAGATCCCTGAGCCTCCCAGATCTCTCAAATACCTTAAGAACCACCCTCCTACGGGTTTAAAAATAATCTGACCGAGCATAATTTACTTATCAGCCCATACCTCAATGGTTAGCTCCGGACAGATTTGAGCACAAAGCGCACACCCTGTACACCTCTCCATATCCGTTACACAAATTGTATAGTAACCTGAGGTGTTTAACTCATCGCAAAGCTTTAGTATTTTTTTTGGACAGACAGTTATACAAAGTTCACACCCCTTACAGAGTTCGGAGTTTATTTCAATTTTACCTTTCATGTCGCAGTTTATCTCTGAGAATTCAACGGCTGAAGGTTTTTACTAAGCAGCTCTCTTGCATGTTCGAGTGAAATATCCGTAATAACGCCGCTTAACATTCGTGCCAGTTCGCTGACACGAGCCTCCCCGGTAAGCTGTTGCACTTCTATGTTTACGGCTGCGCCAGCATCGTCTTTAATGATTTTAGCGTGGTTGTCAGCTTTGGACGCTATCTGTGGAAGATGGGTTATGCAAAAAACCTGATGTTTAGCTGACAGTTTCTTGAGTTTTTCACCAACAGCATCCGCCGTCTCTCCGCCAATTCCGGCATCCACCTCGTCAAACACCAACACTCCTATATCGTCACAGTCGGAGGCAGCGCTCTTTAGTGCAAGCATCAACCTTGAGAGCTCACCGCCTGAGGCCACCTTCTGAATAGGTTTAAGCGGCTCACCGGGGTTAGCACTAAACAGAAACTCTATCGTGTCTGCTCCGTCGTTAAGAAACCTAAGCGTATCGTTATCTGCTGTGCCGTTATCAACTTTAATTTCAAACTTTGCGTTTTTAAAAGCAAGCTCCCGCAAGGATATGTTTACATCTTCAGTAAGGGTGGAAGCGGCGGTTTTTCTCTTTTTTGAAACACTGTAAGCCGCATTAGTAAGGGCTGCCCGTGTTGAGTCAATCTCTGCTTCTATGCTTTCAAGTCGCTCCTCTGCGTTTAACAAAGAATCCAACTCACACTGCGCCTCATCTCTGAATTTGTAAATCTCCACTGTGCCGTCGCCATATTTTTTCTCGATTTTTTTTATAAGTTCAAGCCTGGTCTCTACCTCATCAAGTTTCCCGCCGGTCAAATCCACGTTTTCCTTATAACCCCTCAGCATTATGCAAAGCTCGTTAGTGTAAGACAGCGCCTCCTTTGCCATGTTGTAGAGCTCTGATGCGTGTTCATCCAGAGATTGAAGACGCATCAGATTTTCTGATACTAATGAAAGCCTGTCGTTTACCGAAAAATCCCCTGAATTTAGAATTTCATAGGAGCTTTCACTTAGCTCTTTAATGGCTGTAAGGTTTGAAAGCATAGTAAGCTCTTTTATCAGCAATTCCTTTTCATCATATTTGACGGCAGCAGCGTCTATCTCCTCTATCTGATACCGCAGCACGTCTATGCGCTGATTCCGCTGTCTGAGATTTTCTGAAAGTATGTCCCTCTCTTGTGATAAAGAGCGGTAAACAGAGAGCAGTTCCTTGTATTTGCGAACATTCTCCTCGATTTTACCAAATGAATCCACAAGGCGCATTTGCCTTACTCTGGACATTAGACTCTGGTGTTCGTGCTGGCCGTGAATGTCAAGCAGCGGCTCCCCTATCTCCTGAAGGTTTTGTAGGTTAACCATACTGCCGTTTACATAAACCCGGTTTTTACCGGCAGAGGAGATGACCCTTCTTATGATAAGCCCATCGCTGAGATCAATACCGAGTCGAGTTGCCGCTTCATTTTCGTTAACATCAAAAAAAGCCTCAACCGCAGCCTCATTTGCACCCGTCTTTATCAGTGCCCCTCCCGCCTTTCCGCCTAAAATAATCCCTAACGCATCCACAATTATGGACTTACCGGCCCCTGTCTCACCGGTCAACACATTAACTCCCCCTGTGAACTCAAGCCTTAAATTGTCCACTATGGCAAAATTTTTGATGATTAACTCTTTTAGCACTGCTGTCTTTTAAATATCCGCAAGCCAAATATTGACTAGTAGTATATCATATTGGCTGTTAAAAAATACAAATAACTCCAAAACATAATTTTATTTATAAATGCAACTGAACATATTGGAAAATAAACAATAAAAAAACCTTGCTTTTTATAAAAATATAGTGTAAAATAGTAAAGCTTGTCAGTTGGGCAGCTATAAATGGTCTTTGACAGACAGCTATGCAGTGCTTAAAGAGCAAAGAGAATACAGTTATATTCGATGAAAAATGAAATGTTGTGCAAAGACGTATGAGATAAATTGAGTCTTTGTGTGAAGGAAATACCTTATATGTGAAAGATATGCCTAATAAATGTGTCGCTTAGGCACATAGTGTTGTAAAAAAACAACAGAAGGAGAGTAATAATATAGTTGAAAGTGTTGTTTTTAGTGACTGGCACAGGAATTGCAGATAAGTTACTTGGAGATATGAATTGAAACGTAATATAATTGCGATGAAATATAGGGGTTATGCAGAAAAGGCCGGAGAGCCAAAGAGAGAGAATGTGTAGATGGAGACTAAGAGTATTATAAAAGGAGGTGATAGTTGGAGACTAAGGGAAATGGCGGTAATGGCGCCAAAGGAGACATCGGAAACGGATAAAAACGAATGTAAAAATATTAATTTCAAGATTACGTTCTGCCATAGGCAGAAAAAGACTCAAGTTTGATACGGAGGGTAACACATTGAAGAAATTCTTAATAATGGCAATGATTGCAATCCTTACGTTAGGATTCAGCGTCGCCGTGTTCGCAGCAGATGATGAAGCTAAGTCCGATACGGCAACGGTTGCAAAGGGTGACACCAAGATAACTATTGGTGGAGAGATAAGGTTCAGAGGAGTTTACTCATCAAATACTTCTGATGCTATAGAAGACGGAACATACAGGTCAACCTATTTAACTTTCTCTAATGTTCCTGCTGGTGCACACTATACTGTTAATGGTAAGGGCAATTACACTAACGGTACATATAACGTGGCAAATGCACTGGTGTCAAACGGTGATGATCATCAGTCATACTATGACACAAGGGTGAGACTAAGTTTGGATGCTAAGGTATCCGACACAGTAGAGGGGTTTGTAGAGCTTGAAACTGGTTCAAACACCACAGATACCGTTGTGTGGGGCTCAACTGGAACAGGCGCCACTGGTACTTACGCGGCGGGTAACGCAAAAGCAGGCAGTCTCTATCTTCGTCAGGCCTGGATTCAGTATGCTAAGAACGGCTATGGCGTAAAAGTTGGACATCAGCCTCTTATTCTTGGTACCGGTTTGTTTTTTGACCATACTAAATATGGTGATGATGCTATAGTTGCCTTTGTACAGCCTGTAAAGAACCTAACAATAGCAGCTTTAACAGCAAAGTTTACCGAAGGCACTGCTAATCTGGCTGATGATGCAGATGCTTATGTATTATTAGCATCATACAAAAGCCCTACTTTTAATATAAGCGGCGATGTAACTTATGTTGATGATAAGGCAATGAATGTTCCTTATGTTACATCAACAACAACGATCAACGCAACTACTGGCTGGCCTACCACCACTTACTCTTCTACATATGGAACTACAGTTGCTGGCTATTCCAACGCAATCAAGGCTCATCTGTTGAATTTTGGTCTGCGCGCTGATGGTTTAATAGGACCGGTAACACTTAGAGGCGATGTCGAGTTACAGGCTGGTAATATTGATTATGTAATTCCAAACATGAACAGCTCTAAGTTTCAGGGTTGGGCAATGTTAGCAGGTATTGACTACAAGGTAATTAATCCTGTTAAACTAACTCTTGAATTTGCTTATGGCAGTGGTGATAAATCCAACACAAACGATATTAACAGGTTCATTACCTCACAGGGTAAAGACCAGCATTACACTTTTATATATGATTATTTGTCACCAAGTGCTTGCTCACAAGTTACCGGCTCCGACAGTACAAGTTCCCCTTATCGAAACAATGGTGGTCTGTGTAACACCATGTATTTGAAAGGTGGAATAGCAGCAGACATGACTAAAGCACTCTATGGTGAGTTATACTTATACTGGCTCAAAGCAGCTCAGGATGTTGCAATAATGGATCCTTACACCGCTGGTGCATCACCCTCAACCGATATCGGCTGGGAGCTTGATGCTAAGGTTGAATACAAGATCGCAAAGAACCTCAAATATTGGGTAGAGGGTGGTTATCTCTGGACAGGAACAGCCTACAACAGAGTAACAAACCAAACATACGGTATTAACTACAGTACCTACACAGCAGCAAATGGCTATCCTTATACTGCCAGCTATGATTACACAAGAGACAACATCTACGCAATCAGGCACGGCATACAGTTGAACTTCTAACAACTCTCACTTAACGAGAGTGTAGATGATAGAAAAGGGCTGCCTTTAGGCAGCCCTTTTTTTGTATATAAATTTGTATTAAAACACAAAAATATCATACACTATAAAATAAAACAGGAGGTTGCGGTTATGCCAACAGATATGGTTGAGATAACAGAGACTGAGGTCATGATTTTAGACAGGAACGAGACAATTCAACGTATAAACCACTTACTTTCAGGATTCTCTGTCCACAGGCTCAAAACAGCGCTCGATTTCGTTGAGTTCCTTGACGATAGACAAAAAAGGCATGATGCCTTTGTTGCTGAAACACTCCATGCAATGGCAAATCCGGATTATATTGAGTGTGAAACCGCTGAGGAGGCGATGGATGTAATCAGGAATTGGGCTGAATAGTTTGCCAAAACTTAAGTTAGAGAACTTATTTAGCAGAAATGCTTAAAAATTAATAAAAAATTCCTCTTTTATGGATAGAAAGCTCTCGAAAGTTCTTAAACAATTAAGAACTGACCCTTTTGATCCTACACTTAAAACACACAAACTCACTGGATATCTTGATGGCGTATATTCCTGTTCTTTATCACATGAGGTAAGAATTTTATTTACTATAACCGGAGACACAATTCATCTGATGAATATCGGCAGGCACGAGGATGTTTATTAATACCAGACAGCTTAAATTAGTAAAATGCTTTCGTAGTTAACTCAATAAGCATATTTATTCATATACTTAAAAAGGCTCTCACCTGTGTATGAACCTTTAAAACCAATAAGTTCCTCCGGTGTTCCCTCAAACACAATATTGCCGCCCTCATAGCCACCCTCAGGACCCAGATCTATCACCCAATCCGAGTCCCGCACTACATCCATATTATGCTCTATCACCACAACCGTGTTGTTAGCACTTACTAACCGGTTCAGGAAAGACATAAGCGCTGTGACATCATGCATATGTAGCCCAATTGTGGGCTCATCCAGCACATACAATATCCCATTCGGCCCTGGAGTACCCAGCTCGGCACATATTTTTAGCCTCTGAGCCTCCCCGCCGGAAAGTGTTGTTGCCGCCTGCCCTATCTGAAGATAGCCTAACCCTATGTCTTTGAGCAGTTGAAGTTTTCTTACTAATGCTGCTTCATCATTGAACATGCCCAGAGCCTCATCCACAGTAAGTCCTAGAACGTTGCTAATGTTTAGTCCGCGGTATTTTATGCGCAGTGCCTCCTCCGAGTACCGCAACCCCTTACATTGCGGGCATTTCACGTATAAATCCTCAAAAAAATACATCTCCAGCTTTTCAAATCCCTCCCCCTTACAGTGTTCGCATCTGCCTCCTTTTACGTTAAAAGAGAAAAATCCGGGTGTATATCCATAAATCTTTGCCTCTGGCTGTTCAGAAAATATTTTTCGGATATTGTCAAAAAACTTCATATACGTAGCGGGATTTGAGCGCGGTGTTCTCCCTATCGGTGATTGATCGACAAGACA
>JADFYB010000139.1:0-694 GCA_015233245.1 Nitrospirota bacterium
AGTTGGTGAGACAATCATTAACCTTGAGGAGCGTCTTGGCTACGTACATAAGGGGATAGAGAAGAGATTTGAGGCAATGACGTGGGAAAGCGGTGTAAAATTAGCAGCTCGTGTATCCGGAGATACAACAGTAGCACATGCTACAGCGTACTCAATGGCATTGGAATCAATGACACGCACGGAGGTACCGGCAAGAGCACAATGGTTAAGGGCGCTTTTTCTTGAAAGAGAGCGAATTGCCAATCATCTTGGAGACATTGGCGCTATATGTAACGATGCGGCCTTTGCCTTTATGTTGTATCAGTGTTCTCGGCTTAAGGAAACAATTGTTCGCACAAATTATAAACTATTTGGCCACAGGTTTATGATGGACATGGTTATACCAGGCGGGGTAGTGGTTGATATAGACTTAAATGACAAAAAAGAGATATTATCAGAGCTGAATCTTATTGAAGAGGACTTTGAACACCTTGTAACCATTTATGAGGAGAGTTCCTCTCTTGAGGACAGGGTGCGCAACACAGGTGTTTTGACCTCAGAGTTGGCAAGAGAGCTTTGCACTGTGGGAATAGTGGCGCGGGCTAGCGGGCTTAACGTAGATTGCAGAGAACATAACCCATATCCACCGTATGACTTTCTGCAAGTCGTGTCTCCGGTGCTTACGGCAGGGGATGTGCACGCAAGGGTGTGGGTG
>JADFYB010000139.1:706-7533 GCA_015233245.1 Nitrospirota bacterium
CAAAGAATCAATACGTCTTTTACGAGGAATACTTAGGGGGATACCACAGGGCAGCATAGTGACTGACTGTAGAGTTCCTTTACCTAAAGCCGTGGGGTTTGCTGCTGTAGAGGGCTGGCGCGGAGAGATTATCTACTGGTTACAAAGCGGTCATACTGGTGATGTTATAAACAGATGCATGGTCAGAGACCCATCCGCAGTCAATTGGCTTGCCCTTGAGCAGGCTATAAAAGGCAACATTGTACCGGATTTCCCTCTGTGTAATAAGAGTTTTAATCCATCATATTCGGGACATGCTCTATGATTAGAACTCTGCGGCAGATATTTCGCACCGGTATTGTAACAGAGCTTACTCCGAGAACCAATGACCCTAAAATAACAATTGGGGAAATTAAATTAGAGGATTCAGTTAAAAAACGCTTCCAAAGGAGTCTGACCGTAAGAGAGGTGGATGCGGGTTCGTGTAACGGCTGTGAGCTTGAAATCCATGCCATAAATAATCCAGTGTATAACTGCGAAAGATTTGGAATACACTTTACAGCCTCACCGAGATTTGCCGATGTGTTGCTTGTTACAGGGCCGGTAACGGCAAACATGGAAATAGCTCTTCGCAGGACATACGATGCCGTACCGTCTCCAAAACTTGTAATAGTAGTAGGTGACTGCGGATGTAACGGCGGGATATTTGGAGAGAGCTATGCCTCATTGGGAGGCGTTGATAAGGTAATTCCTGTGGATATTTATATTCCCGGCTGTCCTCCGACACCTATCGATATTCTAAATGGATTTTATAAGATATTCTTGTGACGAATTGATATAATCTGCTTATCCGGACTGAAAAAAAAGGCGGCAACTTTTCTTTCTATCGAAATATCCTTTGATATCTCCCCTTTTGGTGCTATGTTCCAGATCCATGTTTTCTCAGGCATTGGGAGATTTATACCTGTTAGCGTGTAGTATTGGTTTACAGATTGCGTGCGATGGTTGCGTTCAATAAACTCAAAATCCGTAATCAAACACACATTGGTTTTTAATGCAAAGAGGGAGTTTAGATGTGACTCCAGCACTTCGTTTTCCCATCTCTTTAAGACAGGTCCATCCTCAGAGGCTTTGTTTTTTAGAATATACTCTCTTGGCATAACGGTAAGCTGTGAAAAAATGTTCAGTGATATTACAAGGTCGGGACAGTTGTCCTGAGTCTCCGGTAAGTGAAACATCTTTGGCAGTGGCAATTCGATATGCTCCGCAGTGTTTGCTCGACTTTTGATTAAATTGAAGATGCTTTCGGATGTCTCTGTAATATCACAAGTGTGTGCAACCACGTTAGGAAATTTTCTTATGGTTTTAAGGGTTTTACCAAGATGAACAATGTCAACTAAAATAACTTTCTCAAATGTTTGACTGAGTTGTAATAATGGTAAATCCAACAGATTCCCTGAGCCAAGCACAACAACTGTTCTGAAATTTTTGCAACGCTTGAGAGCATTAATAATGAAATTTTTGGAATTTTCCAGATGCGGTGACCAGGCGGATTTACATCTTTTATAGCGTGCATCAATAGCAATTGCTTCTTTTAGGTAGCCCATACGTTTTATATATAGCAGTGCCGGAGAGGCCAGATAAGTTAGAAATTCAGCAATCAAAGAACTATAGTGTGTTAGAATTAACCAGTTTGTATATGGTTTTAGAAACATTAAGGACATTTTTAGCGGTTTCATAATTAATCATATTTGGGCCGTCACAGAGGGCATTGTCAGGCTCCGGGTGTACCTCCATGAAAAGTCCGTCACAGCCGGCAGCAACCGCTGCTTTTGCCAATGTGGGAACAAATTTCCGCTCTCCCCCTGAGGCGTTCCCTAGCCCCCCAGGCAGCTGCACACTGTGGGTAGCGTCAAACACCACTGGATATCCATACTGTTTCATAATAGGAATCCCCCTGAAATCCACCACAAGATTGCCATAACCAAATGTCGTGCCGCGTTCGGTTATGAGGAGATTTGTGTTTCCGGTTGATACAAATTTCGCGATGACGTTTTTTACATCGGAGGGAGCCATAAACTGTCCCTTTTTGATATTTACCACCCTACCCGTCTTTGAGGCTGCTATGATTATATCTGTTTGTCTGGAAAGGAGCGCTGGTATCTGGATTATATCCACAAACTCGGATGCAATTGCTGCCTCCAGAGCCGTATGGACATCGGTTAAGACGGCAATATCGTATTTTTCTTTTACATCGTTTAAAATCTGAAGACCGTTTTCTATTCTTTTAGCCGATCCAGGCCCTCTGAAGCCGTCTATAGATGTTCTGTTTGCCTTATCATAGGAACTCTTATAAATGAATGTTATTCCAAGTGAACTGCAGATTTCCTTAAGCTCAAATGCCGACGACATGGCAAGCTCACGGCTTTCTATAACACAGGGCCCTGCTATCACAAAAAAACCTGACAGAATCTTCTGGTATAAGTCCATACGTCAGATATTATATAATATAGTTTTGCAAAAAAACAGCGAAAATGCCTATAATTGAATTATATAATGGTTAAGTGCCGGGACAGATTATATCTTTAATAATTGGAGGGAGTATGCATGTGAGCGATATTCCAAATATTACCGAAATGAGCGTACATGAAAAGATACAGTTAGCAGGGGAACTTTGGGACAGTATTGCTCTGAACGAGTTGGATGTTCCTATCCCTCAGAGCCATATGAATGAGTTAGACAGACGATTTAGTAATTACGAAAACAATCATGATCAGCTTCTTTCTTACGATGAACTTAAGTCACAATTAGTAAAAAGGAAATGACATATTCCCTCCACTTTATTACGGAGGTTGTAGAACCGGCGGTTAGAGGTTTACTATAACCAAAGCATATCTTCTAACATCATCATCTTTCAGCTTATACCATTTAATGTAGTAACTGTTTTGCAGTTTGAGTTTTCCTTTAAGATTTTTAATAGGTTTACTGATTGATCCACTAAGTTCCTTCCCATTCCTAAAATACGCATAAATTCCAGAAGTATCTATGTTATCATTACTATAGAAAAGAGGGTCGTCAACTAACATCAGAAAATAACATTTCGTGAAACCACAATGAAAGACAAGCTGTTCAAGAAAACAAATGTCCACGCAAGAAGAGTACATTTGCACAGGATGTTGTCCATTCCTCGGAAATTTCAACTCGATTGCGTATTTATCTTGCATCCCTTCGTTGAATATTGATATATCTATTTCTTTTTTTTCAAAATTCTCATAAGTACAATTGAAGTACACAACATTCCTCTCAAACTGAACTTTATGACCTATAACATGTTCCCTTAAATAGATACCAAGTTCATGCTGCAAACTGAATTCGTTATATACCTCAACATCACCTGATGAAATTAGCTTTATGAAACCTTGTATGTGTTTATCTATATCCAGCACGTCTTTATCGTAATATATTTAGTGGAAAAAGTGTTAACGGCTGGCAAAACTATTTTTTAACAAGCCAGAGGTAGTGCTGATTCAGCAACCCAAAACCATTCGCTCTCTCCTGCTGTCAGTTCATGACTTCATGACCATGAATGACTTTACCTGATACGATTTTTAGTATAAGTTCTGGGCTAATTTTTTCCCCACCACCCTGTGTTTTATCAGTTTTTACATACCTGTCATTTCTTATCTGATAACCTAAATACATGATTAGTTCAAAATCGTTAAAACAGGAACTCATATACGTAATATCAACTAAAAAAGCGAGGAAAACACATGGCGATTTTAAATACAGGGCAAACTAAGCCTGCCCAAAAGAGTAAAAAGGTTAATAACCCTACAGCACAGAATACTCCGGTTTATGAAGAAATCTCTGTTGTAAGCGTTCGTGACAGGTATAACAATTATCCGTCTGAGGGACTTACGCCTGAAAAGCTCTCAAGAATTTTTAAAGAGGCTGATGCTGGTAACATCTCACGGCAGGCTGAATTATTCTCTGAGATAGAGGAAAAGGATTCGCATCTTGGGAGTATACTTCAGATTAGAAAAGCTCAGGTCGCTCGCCTTGGTTGGGAAATTCTCCCCGCCTCTGATTCTCAACAGGATATTCAGATTGCGCAATCAGCTAAAGAAATGTTCGATTACATCGAAAACTTTGAGGATGCCCTCATGGATATGCTTGATGCCATTGGAAAGGGGTTTTCGGTGCTTGAAATACTCTGGGGGGTCAGCGACCCCAGGCGTAAAGGACAAGCTTATATAGAAAACCTTAAGTGGGTGGATCAAAAACGGTTTACGTTTTTTTCAAAAGACGGCATTTTACCGCTGCCAAATCTTATAACCGATGACGAACCTGTCTATGGTGAAATGCTTCCGCCAAATAAATTCGTAATTCACAAATATCGCAGCCGCTCAGGGATTCTCCCTCGTGCAGGCCTTCTAAGGCCATGTGCGTACATGTATCTGTTTAAAAGCTATGGAATCAAGGATTGGGTGGTGTTTAACGAGCTGTTTTCCGTGCCGATGCGCATTGGTAAATATAAATCTGGCACCGGTAAGGGTGAAATTGAAGCGCTTAAGCAGGCTGTGTTTAATCTAAGCGTGGATTCCGCAGCGGTGATTTCCGACAACACCCTGATAGAACTCCTTGAGTCTAAAATAAACGGTAACAGCTCAGCTTTCAATGACTTTATCTCCTTCTGTGACAAGTCTATGACTAAGGCGATTCTTGGGCACACTGCCGCTGTGGAAAGTATGCAGGGAAAACTTGGCTCCGAGCAGGAGGCACAAAATGTCAGACAAGACCTTTTGGAATCCGATGCCACAGCACTTGCAAAGACCATTAAAACCTACATCATAACACCATGGATAAAGTTTAACTATGGCCCCAACATCGGCATACCAAAGTTCAGATTTAACTTTGAGGACAAAGACGATTTGGTAAAAACTGCTAACACTTATAAAACCCTCGTGGATATGGGTTTTACAGGAATCAGCACTAACCATATATACGAAAAATTCGGAATTCCTAAACCGTTAGATGGTGAAAAAACACTGGAGTCCCTGGGGATAGGTACCCCAAATCCCATTTCAGATGTTATCAAGGAGGTAAAACAATGAAAGTAATCGTGTGCAGTGAAATAGTTAATACTGTGGATGAGGTACAAATTATTCCTTATGGCTATCACAAAACCAGCAAGGGAGATTTTCTGTGCGATGACCAATCAGCAGCCGAGGTGATAAAAGATTTCCGCAAACGGCAAAACGATATGGTAATTGATTACGAGCATCAAACGCTTACCGGAGCCGAGGCCCCTGCTGCCGGATGGATTAAGAAACTTACCTACAGGGGCACTGAGGGAATCTGGGCAAAAGTCGAGTGGACTGATAAAGCCAAAGCCTACATCAACAGCAAAGAGTACCGGTATCTGTCTCCGGTGTTTTTAAAAGACACTGCGGATAATCGGGTCATAAAACTTATAAATGCGGCGCTTACGAATCAGCCGGCTATAGACGGTATGGTTCCGTTAGTCAATAAGGAGGATGGAGCAGTAGTAAAAAACAAAAAATCGGAGGTAAAACCAATGAAAAGAGTGTATGAAGCCCTTGGCTTATCTAACGGGGCTAATGAAGACGATGCCTTAAAAGAGGTCATGGCACTGACCTCTGCCATAACTGAGGCCACAGCGTACAAAGACATCCTAAAAGATATCGGATTGAGTCCTGAGGCGACAGTGTCAGAGGTAAAGGCAACTGTTATGGCTATGAAACAATCGCACGACAGCATTGAAACCCTAATAAAAGAGGTTATGACTCTTAAGGAAATCATGTTTAAACAGGATACCGAAACTGTCGTAAACAGTGCCATAAGTCAGGGTAAAATCATGCCGTCGCAAAAGCCATGGGCGCTGGAGTACGCAGCAAAAGATCCTGAGGGGTTTAAATTGTTTGTTGCCAAATCCCCGGAGGTTGTTCCTCTGAAAGACATCACAGGTAAAGCAGCAAAGACTGATGACACGGTAATAGAAAAGACTCAGCACTCGGTCAATAAGCAACTGGGAATTAGTGACGAACTGTGGATTAAACGGGGACAGCACTCCCCTGAAGGGGACTCAGTAAGTAAAAACAAAACGGAGGTTAAATAATGTCAGCTTTAACAGCGGATAGAAACACCATGTCAAGAAGCGGCGAGATGCTTAAGCTTGATGTAGCAGCCGGTAAGGTAATTTACATGGGAGCACTTGTTGCGGTGGACGCAAGCGGAAACGCCACACCAGGAGCCACAGCAACAACCATCAGAGGCGTTGGCCGTGCTGAGTCTTATGCAGATAACTCAGGAGGTGCTGCCGGCGATAAAGTCGTTTCAATTTCAAAGGGAGTCTTTGCCTACGGAAACTCAGCATCTTCTGATGAGATAACCCGTGCTGATATTGGCAAGGACTGCTACATCGTGGATGACCAGACTGTAGCTAAAACTGATGGTACCGGCACCAGATCAATCGCAGGAAAGGTGTTTGACGTAAACTCCAACGGTGTTTGGGTTAAATTTTAGATTAACAATCAAACACGGATGAACACAGATAAGATGAAAACAAAAAGGAGGATATAAAAAGTGATACTAAATCAACAAACATTGGATGCCATATATCAGTCATTCAGTCTGGTATTTGACAACGCCTTTAACGACATTACGCCCATTTATCAGCGCATTGCTATGATTGTACAGAGTCAAACCAGAGAGCAAAAGTATGGATTTCTGGGAGCATTTCCACGTATGAGAGAGTGGGTCGGTGACCGTGTGCTTCAAAACCTCTCAACACACGATTTTACCATCAATAACAAGGACTTCGAAAG
>JADFYB010000140.1 GCA_015233245.1 Nitrospirota bacterium
ATGCCCGGAATGTGATAAAATTTGAGATTGTATAGGCAAACGGAATGAGCCCGGTAGAAGCCATACCGGCAGCCATGCCAATCATGTTAGCCTCGGCAATGCCCGCGTTAATAAGCCTTTCCGGAAATGCCTCCCGGTACTTGTCAAACACGATGGCCCCGTTATCGGCTATCAGAGAGACAATGCGGCTGTCACTTTCCGATAGCTCATAGAGCGCTTTAATGTATGCGTTTCTCATAATATCATTTAAATCCAATTATTGTTTTATTTTGGGGTTTACATAAAAAATCAATATGTTCTTTTAATACAGGCCGTACATTCTTACCAAGACAGTCCAACCCTACCATCATACCCTCTTGTCTGGCCAATTTTAATACAGGGACAACATCGGAATCTCCTGTAATTATAATCAATTTATCAGCCAATCTTTTTATTGCTATTAAAGTGATATCAAGTCCCATTTTCATATCAACAGCTTTTTGAGAAATTATAGGTTTTACATCATGTTCTGTTAAATCTCCTACTGTAATACTCTGTGATAACAGAGCTTTTAGCTTGCTATCATTAATTGCCCAACTATTGTTTTCCCACACTGTTTCACCAAGACGTAATGCAAAATTAGGTGTTCTTTTTATAGATTCAAATAATTTGAATTGATCTTCAGCAACTTTAGTTTTGCTAAAATCAACAGCTTTCTTTGTTACAGGATTATGCCCTCTCTTCTCTAAGGGCTTTGTGTCATAATAAAATATTCTATAAATCTCCTCATTCGGTTTAAGCAGGTTTAGGCAATAATTACGTATATTTTTGCCATCATAAAGAAAACTTTTTAACTCATAAATTCTTTTACGCATAAACCAACCATCAATCATAAAAACAACTTTAGGCAACCTCTCCCATCCCCCCTACAGCTAAAAGCCCTATGGTCTGTTCCGGAGGTTTTGTTACCGGAATATCGCATAGGGCTGTTTGTATTAAGCCAAGCTCACGTCTTCACCTATATATACGGTGATATATGCTAACATATATTCACCTATTTGTCAAGTGTTTTTAAATAGTGTGTCAAGGCAAAGTAAAAATGTTGAAATATATATCCCACTTGAGATACAATAAGTCAAAGGAGAGAGTATGTCAAAGAGTGCTATGATACGGGCAAGAACAGAGCAGGAGTTAAAAACCGAAGTGGAGACCATATTTCATGAGTTAGGCATGTCTGCTACAGAGGCCATCAATTTATTTTACACGCAGGTTAAACTCCATAACGGTTTACCATTTGAAGTGAAAATCCCAAACAAAACCACCGTGCAAACTTTTAAAGATACCGATGCAGGTAAAAACCTTGTCAAATGCAAGGATGCAGACGACTTTTTTACTAAATTAGGCATATAGGTTGCTTATACCGGTTTACACAAAGCGATTCAAAAAAGACCTTGATCTATTATTAAAAAGAGGCAAAGACAAAGAAAAGATTAAGACAGTAGCAAAAAGGCTTATTGAGGAGACAGGGTTAGAGGATAAGCACAGAGTCCATAAGCTCTCAGGAGGATACACGGGACAGATGGAGTGTCACATTGAACCGGACTGGTTACTGATATACAGAGTTAAGGACGGTGAGATAATTTTTGATCGTACCGGCAGCCATTCAGACCTGTTTGTATAGAATTGTGTTTATTTACGCAAAGAAGTAAAACCTCCACGTGTCTCGGCTTTCCTTATGGCTAATTCAGGCGTTTTAGTCAAGCTACTCTTTATGTAGAATTTATCAAGGATTTAGGTATATAATTGTAGAAAAAAGAATAAGCCACCGTCGCCTTAAAGAGAGTAGCCTCCAGGTTAGCAACTTGGGGAAAACACCCCAAACCCCGCCAAGGAAAATATAAAAACTTAAGCACTGCTCTGCTTTGTTATGCCCCTTCGGGTGACACTTCTTAACCTTTCGGTTTTGTCCCTTAAAAGGGATTCCCCTTAAGCGACGGAAGGAGGTTGTGGTACTTTCCCCAACTTTAATGTCACTGAGTCGCCACTGAAACAACAGCCTATTTCAATTGCAGCTTCTCTGCCTCAGTAGCGTTTTTCTTACTATCATTTTTTGTTGATTCTGAGGTCATGGCCAGCGTTTCAATAGCATTTGTGAGTGATGCTTTTTTGTGATATTCATACAAAAGATTAATCGCTTCCATAAAAGAAAAATTCTTTATGTTCAAAGCGTCGTCTGAGCCTGATGTATAGACTGTCTCACAAGAATTTTCAACAGTTTCGGAAAGTTTTTTGCATTTCATTTTATTATAAATCTTTGTTTTTACATCTGCCATGCTTGTTTCCATTGTATTTATTAAAGATGTAATAGTTTGTTTAGCATAATAGTCAGTGTCAATAACATTCTTAACTCCAGTCAATCCAGTCGCTCCTATTGCTAAATAACTTTTAACTAGGGCATTGCCAAATATTGATGTTGCAGTATTTATTGCAATATTGACTAAGTCAAATCCTGACTTAATCAATAAATCATTGTTATACAAGCTTTTTTTAAAGTCTTCAAAATTATAATCCTCAACCATCAATAAAGATGTTATCATTTCATTCCGTATCCTGATTTGTTCTGTAGGATTTTCTTTAGCTTTATCATAACCGCTTATTGCTTCTTTTAACTTATTAAATTCTTTCGTTATATTTTTTAAATTATTAGCATCAGTTATATATTTGTCCTCTATTAATACTATTGCCGGTTCAATAGACGAAGGTACTAAGCTGCTTTTACTATTCATAGTTGTTGAAGCACACCCTGACGACAAAATTGCAACAAAAAGACACATTACGACTAATCCTCTTACATAGTAACCCTTAACTTTTAACATGCGCGCCATTTTAATTCTCCTCTCCACTAAACTACTCTACGTCTTGTGATTTTTACGTTGAAACAACGCGAAGGGATAGTATAACATTACATACACATTGGTCAAGACTAAAAACTGGTTCTTTTCCATTTTGAGTAGGTAGAAGGAATTTGGCAGCAATTATTTTGCATTTTATTTCTCTTTAAATTTTAACAGAACAAGTAATAATGCAAAGAATGGCAGAGAAACTGGCAGGGTTAGATTAAATAAGCCCGAGCTCAATCTTAGCCGTTTTCATCTCCGTCTCATTTGGCATCCTGAAGTGCCAAATCGGTACGTTTTCCATGAAAGAGACCCCTTTGCCTTTTATCGTATGAGCGATTATCAGTGTGGGTTTGCCGGTAACTTTTGGCGTTGAATTGAAAATCTCAATCAGCTTTTCCATATCATGGCCATCAGCCTCTATAACCTCCCAGTTAAACGCTTTCCACTTATCCACAAGAGGCTCAAGCGGTATGATGTTATCCAGAAAATCCATAGCCTGCATCTTATTGTAATCAACTATGACCACAAGGTTATCAAGTTTAAACTGAGGGGCACTCATGGCGGCCTCCCAGATGGACCCCTCCTGGCATTCGCCATCCCCAATGAGCACAAACACTTTGTAGCTGGCACGATTGAGTTTGGCAGCCATAGCCACGCCTATGCCAAAGGGCAGGCCATGCCCAAGGGCTCCGGTTGAGGCCTCAATCCCGGGCACTTTACGCATATCCGGGTGTCCGCCCAAAATACTGCCGCGTTTGCCAAATTTATGTAGCTCTTCAGCGTCAAAAAACCCCTTCATAGCAAGTGCCGCATACAATGACACACAGGCATGCCCCTTGCTTAGAATAAACCGATCACGGTTAGGGTCAGACGGATTTTCAGGGTCAACATTTAGACAGCCGCCATAGTAGAGCACAGTTAGTATCTCAACAATTGACAGCGAGGCCGGAATGTGCCCCCCGCCACCATTACAGATGGTTTCAAATGTCTGCTGCCGAATCCTGTGCGCTATGTCTCTTAAGTTATCCACCAATGTATATTGTAACGCTAATTATAACTATTTTACCAGTTTTAAAAAGCTTTTTTATCCGCAGATTACGCAGATTTTCGCAGATATGAAGGGCGAATAATCATTCGCTATTACAAATAATCAAATTAATTACAGTTCAGACAGTCTCTATCCCTGCGCCTTTAAACGTTTGTGAGATTTCATAACTCTTTAGTGTTTTCCAGTGATATAATGTTGGCAATTTCCTCTTTAAGCAGAGGCAAGGATGTTTTTATGGTTTCCCACAGTGTTTCGTAATCAATCCCGAAATACGCATGTATTACTATATTCCGTATTGCTTTCATTTTATTCCATGGAATGGACGGGTATTTTAATTTAATTGCATCCGGAATGTGTGTAGAAGCCTCGCCGATAATTTCAAAATTTCTAATAACAGCATCGGCTGCCATTTGATTGTGTTGGAAACTATCAAAGTCCATTGTGTATGTATATTGCTCTATTTTAGCAGCGGAATCGAAAATATCTTGCAGGAACATTCTGTAATCCCTATTGGACATAAATAACCTCACTCAGGATTTTATCCCGCAAGAAGGGTTTCAGTGCCTTGACAGATACAAGGTCAACCGTCCTGTCAAATAATTGTTCAAGGAATTCCTTTAAATCAATGAATTCAAATATATCAACTGGCTTAGTAAATTCTACTAAAACGTCAACATCGCTTATCCCTGTGCTGCCACCTTTTGCAAAAGAGCCGAAAACACCGAGCTTTTTTATTGGATATTTATCCTTTATAATAACTTCATTTTTTTTTAGGATTTCGACAGGGTTCACTTTCTGTCACCTCTCATTATTATAGTTTATCCATACACACATCATACACATATTGTAATGCAATTGCTACTATTTTACCAGCGTTTTAAAGAAGTAATTAACCACGGATGAACACAGATTGTGGTTTTATCTGCGTAATCTGCGGATAAATCCCTTTTCTCTGATTCTCTACCCTCCATTTTGCGGACACAGTGTCCGCAGAGTTTTACTTCTTAAAAAATGATATAATTAATATATGGTAACAATAGATTTTGGGGGTAAGCGATGAATTACAGATTAACGGCGTTAATAGAAAAAGAAGGTACCGGGTATGTGTCTTTATGTCCGGAACTTGATGTTGTTAGTCAGGGGGAGAGTATTGAGTCTGCCCGTGATAACCTGAAAGAAGCTCTTGAGTTGTTTTTTGAAACTGCCTCATCTCAGGAAATTCAAGACCGGCTGCACAGAGAAGTTTATACATTACACACATTGAGGTTGACGTTGCCAAAGAGACTACGTATTCATTAGAGTTTGGTAGCCGGTTTATTTAACCACTCCGTAACCGTTAGCGACCCCCTTGGCGTTATGTCGCTTACCCACGCATTCGGTTATATATCTCAAGAGCAAGGTCTTTAAAGTCCTGAGACAGGGGGAGTTTGGGATAGATCTTATCCAGTGTGGAGTTAAGTATGGGAAGCTCACGGAGTTTTACAGCTGATTTTATCCGGGTTTTAAATATCAAATCGCCAAACACCTCCAGAGCCATATCCTCCATAGCCTTTGATATGTTTGACACCTTCTCGTAATTATTTATCAGCACTCCAATTACAGAAACACCGGGATTATTGTAGTACTTTCTGACGTCGGAGAGTATCAGGTTTATTACGTTTCCACCGCCCCCAATTGCCGTTGCATCCAGAGTTATTGGAATCAGAATGTAATCTGAGGCACTCACTACAATATAGTGAAGGTTTGAGATGTAGGGCGCCGTATCTATCAGCACAAGGTCATAGTCCTCGGATATGATCTTAATGGTTTCAATAAGTTTAGCGGCAGCCTTACGCTCCCCAATGCCTGTCATTTCCCGATCAATGCGGTCAAGGTTTAAGGATGTGGTGACAACGGCAGGGTTATGCCCAGACACTGCGGATAACGAGAGCGCTTTAAGCTCCAGCCTTACGGCACTGTCGTCAAGATCGTTTTTCAGGCCAAAGCGCAGAATATCCTCTGTTTTTGGAGTATGCTGCTGAGTGTTAATCTGACTTACCGGATTTCCGTAGTCTTTACAAAGCCACACGGAGGCATCCGATTGCGGATCAAAATCCAGCAGCAGGATTTTCTCAAAGTACTCCGACATGAAACTGGAAAGGTTAACAGCCACCGTGGTCTTACCCACCCCACCCTTTTGATTGATTACTGTTATTATCTTAGCCACTTAATATGCGCTCCGCATACTAAGATACCACTTTTTGTGTGTATATGTCTTGTGCCGGCAATTCAACGCTAAATTTGACAAATATTTAGTTAAACATTTCTATTGACACCTATTGACACATTATGTGTGTTATGTCATTATATATCAGATATATACAAGTGAAATCCAATCGGGAGACTGGAATTGTAAAAAACGATTCCGCTAGTCTCCCTAAATATTTTTTAGGGGCGTGAACGTGGTAACTGCCAAAACTGTAGCCGTGTTTGTAGATTGGGATAATATCAGGAAAGGTGTCTTTGAGAAAGCTACAAAAAAGGGGTACAGGGTTAATTACAGTGACATTTCTAACGTTATCAAATGGAGACCGTTGCAAAATTCCCAAAATGGGGGAAAAGTATTTCCCAATTAATACCGAGTAGCAGCCTAAAATATAATAATGATGAGATTACCACGTCGCTATCGCTCCTCGTAATGACGGATAGGTACGCCCACGCACAGCCCACGCCGTCATTGCGAACCCCCGCAGGGGGTGTGGCAATCTCATCCTTTTTCTATAACATTTTGTTATATTTTTGAACTCAACTTTGGTGTTATAATATTTTTGCAACGGTCTCAAATTCATTAAAGCCTTTATCGCTCCCAATGAAGAAATATACCGGATATTTTTTTATGTAGCAAAAGCTTTTTCCGGAGTTTATAATGGAATAAACTATTCAAAATCTAAAATTTATCAATCTTCAAAAGTATTTATTGAGAAATTGTCGGTTGAGGATTTAGTCGCAGTGCGCAAAGGGTATGTAGCAATCAGGGGGACGGATGTAAACAATGATCCAATTTTTGAACAGAAACAAGTTGATATGCTTCTGGGTTTAGACATTGCTCATGTGTCTTATAATAAATTGGCTGACAGGGTTCTGTTATTATCATTAGACACAGATATTATACCAGCTATAAAAACAGCTCGAATACACGGTATACAAATTATTTTTGGGTTTTGTGAAGATGTTGTAGATCCCTCCGATATTCACAGAAAATTAAAAGAGCACGCTGATTTTACTCGTGCTATACAGTTTAAATCAATTTTCCAACTTTAACGTTAGAGCTTTCTTTGTTATTCTGTTCAGTCCACACATCTTTTTGTGTGTATATGTCTTGTGCCGGCAGGTTTAAAGTAAAGATGAGACAGATATCGAGCGGCAGAGGGGGTTTATTAACGGCAGGTTATCTGCTGAAGGCCGGCAGCCGCCGCTCCTCAAGTTTATACGCCATGGTGTCG
>JADFYB010000141.1 GCA_015233245.1 Nitrospirota bacterium
TTTTGCAACGGTCTCAACTCGGTATTAGGTTGCTCATATATTAAATGTAAAAAAATATGATAACATTACATTCAGGTAATGATAATTTATTTAAGATATATATATTATTTCCTGCTATCTTTTTTAATAGCATATTTTGTATCTGATATTTCATTTATAATCAGAGAATATCTTCCTATCATAGACGATTACCTGTATGGCAGGCGGTTTCCAACTAAAAGTAAGAGCACGACTCCGATACTCATTGTTGAAATAGATGACGAAACTGTTAAACGATATGGTTATTTGCCGTATAAACGTTCTTTATATGGCGAGGTTATTTCAAGGATTCTCGAAGGGAAACCAAAAGTCCTTGGTATAGATATTTTTTTTATAAGATTAGAGACCTTAAAGACGATATCAAACTTATTAAGATACTTGAAAATGCAAACACTAACGTCGTACTTGCCTATGAAAAAGATGAATTAGACAGGTTCCTATTAAACCAGGTTAACCATAAAACAGCTTATAGAAACAACGATAACGTTACCTTTGCAAACGTAAAAATAACATATTATTCTAATAATAACGAGAGATTGCTACCAATGTCAATACCGATACTTATAAAGATAAAGACTATCTGCCATTTCCTGTTGAGGTAGTAAGCAAATATCTTGGAGGTAAAGCTTATAATCCGTATGGAGACCATGAATTTGATATTTTTTCATCTGGTATAAGACACTGTAAGCTTGGCAATATAGCTATCCCTTCGTTTTACAAAAACGCTTTTTATTATTACACATTTATTAACTATACCGACAGGAAATTTCCTTCGATACCCTTTTGGAGGGTTAAGGAGGTAGAACCAGCAGTTTTTAAAGATAAAATAGTGCTGATAGCGGCAACTGCACTCCCTTTAGGCGATATACATCCAACTCCAATCTCAAAAAAAACGCCTGGCACGTACATTCTCGCCTATACCATAGATATGCTGCTTAACGGAAATTTCATCACCCCGATAGAGGAAAAACATCAGAAAGCACTGACATTTTTAGCGGCTTTCGTAATTTCCTTAATATCGCTAACTTTAAAAAGACTACCGGCTTTTTTTGCAACAATTCTTTCCATCATAGCAATAAAGCTCGTAACGGATATGTTGTTTTATCATTACTTGTTATACATGTATTTCTCGCCTTTTGTGTTTGCGCTTTTACTAACCCATTTAATCGTTATAGTTTATACAAACACCTTGAAATCAGTGAGTTGAGCCTCTATTTGGGTGGCACTATGGAGCCTGCCGGAAAATGGTCTATAGAGGATGGGAAATCCTGAAAGGCGGTAAAAAAATCAGCTTGTGACGGATGCCTCGTATAACGGGCCTCCGTCCAAAAAGCGACATCAGTAAGAGAAAGCTCACGCACCAACTGTCGTTTGGCATCAAGCTGCCCCTGCATGTGAGTCAAAGAATAAACTGAATACGCTGAAAACATCAGTAAAAGCAGCGTTTCAAAAAACACCAAAAATATAAAGATTTTCGTCTTTACCATTGTTATACATTTTTATTGTTATTTCATATTACCATCGTGCATACCTTTGTGGCCGGACATTTCGGCTCCGTGTATATCAGAGGCTGTTATTTCGCTAAACTTAAGCGCCTTGGCTCCCTTATGGTCAAGCATGAATCCTTTTACTTTACTCTCTGGGACCGGCACGACCTCAGTTCCCATTGGCCCCTCTACGTTGCTTCCAATCACAAAAACCACAGAGTCTGCCTTTACTGTTTTAGCACTATAGTACTCAGTCACATATATGTCTGATATGTCGGCCTGAGTTTTGTGTTTGTTGTATTTGGCAACGTCAAAGTAGAATTTGAACATATCCTTAGGGCCGTCAAAATACACATATGTTCCGTCTTTAAACACTATTTGAGCCGCCCACTTTGGAAACGCTTTAACGAGCATACCACATACAGCACACTTATCGTTGGCGCCGGGTTTTTTTGGATCGTGTGCCCACACTGGCACAGTTAACCCCAAAATCAAAATAAACACTGCAACACACATTATCTTTTTTAACATATACCCCTCCTAATTTTGATACCAATCCGCATTCAATCGTCTAACTTCGTTGGCTTCGTCAAAAGCTCCTCAACGTACTATAAGTACGCCTGCGTCGCTTTTTCCTTGCCGCCTTGTTATACTTCTGACTACAAATTGGTATGAAGTATCATAACAGTCACTACATATGATAACACCTGAGATATGAAAAATGCTATTTTCTATTGTGCAACAGAGCCAAAACCCTTAGATAACAGAAGGCAACCTGGTTAAACTGTTCTGTTTGGTAAATAAATATTAAAAGAACTTCCTTTATTAATTTCCGAGAGCACCTCAATTCGTCCGCCGTTTTCGGAAACAATTTTCTGTGTTACAGAAAGCCCTAAGCCTGTCCCCTTTGAACCTTTGGTGCTGAAAAAAGGCTTGAAAATGTTCTCAATAGTTTCCTTATCCATGCCGCAGCCCTCGTCTTTTATGCTTATCAGGATTTCGTCTCGACACTGTTTTGTGATTACCTCTACGGTAGCGTCTTTTTTGTTTGCACTGGCTTCAAGTGCGTTTGACACAAGATTTAAAACTGAACGATATATCCCCTTTTGATCTATCCGGATTTCTTGTATCTTATTGTCAGGCTTAAATACTAACTTTAAACCCAGCTCTTGTGCTTTTATCTCCATCAGGTGAACTATGGACTCTGCAATATCGTTTACACTTGCTGTTGTGTACTCCGGTTGTCTGTCTTTTGAGTATGTGAGCATATCGTTTGCTAGATCAGTTAATCTGCCTATATTTTTTTCCAGCATAGAGTAACCTTTCAGACTTGCACCTGTATCAAGTTTTTTTATTTCTGAATTGAGAATATACAAGCCGCCCTTAAGGCCATTCAGCATGTTTTTCATACAGTGGGAAATCCCAGTGATTGCCTGCCCAATGCTTGCCATCCGCTCGGCCTGCAGTGATTCCTCTATCAGTTGAAAATTATGCATTGCAACTGCCACCTGACTGCTAATTGACGTTGACAGGAGTTTATCATAATCGTCAAACCCGTCTGAATTTTTCTTGTTAACCATTTGCAGCGCTCCCAGACAATTATTTTCCGCCATAAGAGGTACACACAACGTGGAACGGGTGACAAAGCCGCTTGTATCATAAGCAAGAGCAAAAAAACTCTCCTCCTTTTTGACATTGTTTATAATTACCGGCCTCTTGTTTAATATACATTGCCCGGCTATTCCCTCACCCCACTTTATCCTGAAATTAATGAGCTTAGAGCTCTCACTGCCGCAGATGGAATGAAACACTAATTCTTTGGTTGCTTGCTCTACTAATATAATACTGCTTCCCTCCACTGCCATCATGGCATTTGTAACCTTCACTATCATAAGGAGAAGTTTATCGAGGTCACGGGTTGAGGAGTGAATAATATGAGATGTCTCTATAAGTCCCTGTAACTCCATGTCTTTAAGGTGAAGCTTCTGATCGGCCTTGCGTCTGCCATGATATTCTTTTTTTAAGTTGGTAACTTCTATAATTGCTTTGCCGCAATTACAGTATATTTCCGTACCATGACGATATTTTTGCAAGTCATATGTAAGACCGCATTCAGGGCAATCCATCATTATGGGTTCTGAGGCAATCTTACGTAAAAAAAAAGAGGGCTGTATAACAAAAGTTTTACCGCATAAACAACAAAAATCCTTCGCCACAGCTGACTTTTCAATTTCGAACTTTACACTACATTGCGGACATACTATTAACATTGAGTTAAGTCCCGGCCTCCAGTGGCAATATTAGTTTAAATAAACAAAAATTTCAGGGTTTTGTCAACAAAAATAATTTCTGAGTATTATTGACATTTTTTTTATTATAATTTACACTTATCTATTCGTTAAATTTGGGGGGTTAATTATGAGCAAACATATTTTGGTTGTGGACGATGAGGAGGATACAAGGACGTATCTGTCCGCTGTTCTTATAGAAAATGGCTATAGTGTTACTGTTGCTAAAGACGGCATAGAGGGATTACAAAAGGCTAAGGGTGAAAAGCCGTCTCTTATTGTAACCGATATAATGATGCCGGGAAAAACCGGTATTGGTTTATTACAGGAATTGCGTGAAGATAATGATTTAAGAGACGTTCCGGTTATAATGTTAAGTGCAATCAAAGGATTTATCGAACACGCTCTCAATGAACTTAACAGTAAGGAAACCTTAAAGCAGATGGAGACACTATTGGATGATCCTGACAGCAAGTTAGAGAGATTCTTTTTACGGTTCACTTCATTCCGCAAAGTGTTGTTGGTTGACAGAGCAGCAATGGTAGAACAGTTCCGTAACGGGGAGTTGAAGTTGATGGGTATCCCTGTGCTTCCGGACATCTTTTTGGATAAACCGGTAGAGCCTGAGGAAATTGTTCATGCAGTGTCCAAACTGATTGGACAAGCCTCCAAGTAACGGATATTAACTGACAGGGCTTTACATAGCTGTTCATGCCGATTGTTGGTTGCACTACTGTGTTTAGTTGCTGTTAAATACCGTTTAGTTGTAAACTATCAGACATGTTAAAGTATTTATCCCAGAAAACTGTTGAGATAGTGATTACTTTTTTAGGTATAACTGTAATCAGTTTTTTTATAATACATCTGGCTCCCGGTAAACCTACAGACGTGTTGGCTGAGCTAAACCCGAAAATTACGCCGGAGGCACGGGCACGCCTCGAGAAATTCTACGGGCTGGATAAACCCCTGTATGTGCAGTATGCGCTCTGGCTTAAACGCATTGTAAAACTCGACTTCGGTAACTCCTTCTCGTCAGACCATCGTCCGGTGTGGGATAAAATCCGGCAGCGCCTTCCGGTTACACTTTCTATAAACATAATCTCACTCTCAATAATATTTATAATTGCGCTTCCTACGGGCATATACTCCGCTATTGCCAGATATTCACTATACGATAAGGTAATGACACTCATTGTGTTTGCCGGGTTTGCGATGCCCGGATTTTGGCTTGCCCTGTTGCTTATGATGTTTTTTGGAGTACATCTCGGTATTTTACCAATATCGGGGCTAAAGTCTATAAACTACGATTTTTTAACGACAACCGGCAAACTTGCCGATATGGGAAAGCATCTGATAATGCCTATATTTGTATCGGCTTTTGGAGGTATTGCCTCTATTTCCCGTTACATGAGAAGTTCAATGCTTGAGGTAATCCGTGAGGACTATATGGTAACGGCTAAGGCCAAGGGGTTAAGTGAAAATCGTATTACTTACATTCATGGCGCGCGGAATGCTCTTTTGCCTATAGTCACAATCCTTGGGCTTTCTGTGCCCGGACTGATTGGCGGCAGTGTAATCTTTGAACAGGTGTTTTCTATTCCCGGGATGGGACAGCTCTTTTACATGGCCGTCATGACACGTGACTATCCCCTTGTTATGGGTGTGCTGACTATTGGTGCTGTGTTGACCCTGCTTGGCAACCTCCTTGCCGATACAGGTTATGCTTTGGTTGATCCACGAATCAGAAAGTAAACAAGAACAATCTTAAACTCAAACGTTAGGTGATATTCTAACCTGTGGCAATTATAGCTAAGATAAGAGAGACAATCCGGACGCATTCCATGTTGGAGGCTTATGAGACAGTATTAGTGGGACTTTCCGGAGGGGCAGATTCAGTGTGTCTGCTACATGTGCTGAAAACTCTGAATTTGAATTTGAACCTCCATGCCCTGTACGTTGATCACGGAATGAGACCGGAGGAAACTCCTGCTGAGATAGAATTCTGCAAAAACTTTTGCCGCTCTCTTGACATACTATTTGAGGCCAGAGCCATTACCGGCTCAGAGCCAATAAAACATAACAAACAAGAAACCCTAAGGAATCTCCGATACGAAATATTTGAAAACACTGCAAATCGCTTAAACGCCTCAAAGGTCGCACTTGGGCACAACAAGGATGATCAGGCAGAGACGATGTTGATAAATCTGTTAAGAGGCTCAGGGATGAAGGGGCTATCCGGTATTCCACCAGTAAGGGGAAAATTCATCCGCCCCATTATATCGCTAAGAAGATATGAAATCGAACACTACCTTAAATCAAACGGGTTAACGTTTATCACCGATTCCTCAAACCTTAAATCAGACTACCTGAGAAACAAAGTGCGCCTGTCTTTAATTCCTTACCTTACAAAAGAGTTTAACCAAGATATTATCCAAACACTTGTAAACACCGGCGAGATAATAAGATGCGAGGACTTCTTTATGAGCAAACTTGCAGCTCAAAAAACTACGACTCTGACAGCCGCCAAAACTGAGACATCCATCGAGCTTTTTCTGTTGCCGTTTGAGGACATGGAGCCTGCCATGCTAAGGCGCACACTGAGGAGTGCTATTGAGGCGCTTACATCGCTTAGAAAAATCGCCTATATCCACATTGATGGCATTACAAAACTCATAAGATCCGGCAAAGCAGGAGATTGTATCGTACTACCCTCCGGTGTTAAAGCAATCAGGGGGTATTCCACAGTGCAGATAACCAAAGAGCCACCAGTTAAAATTGGCAGCTATGAGCTAAACATCCCCGGTTCTGTTTTAATAAACGAAACTGGTGTAATTATCAAAGCCTCAGTAAGCGACAAATATATTCCCTGTGAAGGACAGTTTCAAGCATGTCTGGATGCCAGCAAAATCTCTGCACATTTGACAGTACGTGGAAGGGTGCCGGGTGATTTTTTCTATCCGCAAGGGGTTGGCGGAAAGAAAAAACTTCAGGATTTTTTTGTTGACGAAAAAATCCACAGATACTCAAGAGATTCAATACCTCTTGTGCTCTCAGACGCTAATCTTATATGGGTGGCTGGCCTCAGGGCTGATAGCAGATACTCTGTAAGTGATGACACAACACTGTTTCTTAAACTTGAGATGATACCTGATTCCAATTCAATCGTCTAACTTTGTTGGCTTCGTTATACTTCTGAATTATAATCAGGATGATACAATTCTAATTTAAATAATATGGAAATTACATCCCACTTATGGTATGATATTACCGTAAATGGAAATGAGAACACTGGATAAATCAGAAGATGTTTTGCAGGCGATTCATGAAAGCCGCAAGGACAATGCTACAGAGCTAAATTTATCTTACAAGAAGTTAACAGACCTGCCGTCTGAAATTGGAAAGCTTACTAACTTAAAGGAGCTTTATATTCATAACAATCGTCTGTTATCACTTCCCTCTGAGATTGGAAAACTCACCAATTTACAAATTCTTTGGGTTGGTAACAATCACCTTACAAGCCTGCCGGCAGAAATCGGAAAACTAACAAACCTGACAGTCCTGCGCCTTAACAATAATAACCTTACAGAGC
>JADFYB010000142.1 GCA_015233245.1 Nitrospirota bacterium
TGTGGACATGCCGGATTTTTCAAAGTCAACTGAATTTAAATACATCGTACCGGATCTTATCAGGATTACTCTGTCCAAACATTCACACCGTTTTCATTAAACGAAACAGATAAGAAATAATCTGCTGCTTTCTTTCCCGGTTTCGATACGTTTAATGGATAGATATTGAGTGGGGTTTCAAGATCATTTCTCAAAAATATTTGAAGCATTTGTCATGACATATTGCTATACTACATATATAATAAGGTCTGCTTTTTAACAAATCACTTTAAAAGGAGTAATAATGCAATATGAAAAAACATATATTATTAATCTTATTGCTGATAAGCCTCGTTAGTTGTACTAAAAACGGTGAGCTTATAGTGTTTTCATCTAATATGCATGGCAATTACGATATATATGCAATCACCCCTGACGGGGAAAAACTAACACAATTGACCAAAAGCGATTGGGACAATAATTACCCCTCCATTTACAAAAACGGCGACGTTGCTTATATATCAAGGGAAAGCGGTAAAGACGACATATATAAACTAAATATCCGTGATAAGAAATCAGTGCGCCTCACTTTTTTACGGGGATTTAACAGATACCCAACTTTTAGCCCTGATGGCAAAAATATTCTTTTCATCTCCAACAGAGACGGTACTAACTTTCAGATATATCTAATGGACTCCGATGGACAAAAACAGGTACGGTTAACAAAAAATAGTTACGACGACCGTTCTCCTTCATATTCTCCCGATGGTAAAAAGATTGTTTTCTGTTCAAAACGGCAAGACGAATACTATAACATATATGTAATGGACAGTGAAGGCAAAAACGAAACTCACCTCACTGATAATCATTCCGACAACTTTGCGCCGAGATTCTCCCGTGACGGTGCTAAAATAGCTTTTTATTCCGACATGGACGGCAATTATGGTATTTACATAATGAATGCCGATGGCACGGATTTGCATAAGATATCAGGCGCTCAAGCCTCAGTGTATCCTTATTGGTCCCCCGACGGTAATCGTCTGGTATATATAGTGTTTGGAGACAATGACAGTAATTTGGTTATATCTGATGCGGATGGTAAAAACATAAAACAGCTTACCCACTTTAAATCCATGAACCTTACGGCAAGATGGGAAAAACTGGAGCGGTAATTTTTTAGTTAACTCATTTAAGCATAAGAATTATAACATCTGTTAAATACTATGAAAAAAAATAAATACATATCGTTAAATATCAAACTTGTGGTTTTCATTTTGGTAGTAATAATAATTTTGAGCCTGAGTTTTCTCTATGATTTTAAGACTATCAGTTATATAAACGGCGAATCCGAAAGAGTGCATATAGCCAGTGAACTGAGATGGAAGGCGCTGGAATTAATGTGGTCTATAATGGAAAGCAGCGAGTCGAGAGACCTTCTTTTGGGCGAATATACCGAGAAAAACATAGAAAACTACTTAAAACGGCTGGATAAGATAATTCACGCCATAAAAGAAGGAGACGACACTATGGGACTGCCGCCTCTTAAAAATAAGGATACCCTGCTTCTTTACGAGGATGTCTTTGTCAAATGGGAGGCTATGAAATCTGTCATCCATAAAATGGTCGGCTCCTCCGCAACAATAGCAATAAAAACAATAAAACAAAATGACGGCACCATGCGGGATTTCGTTCAAACTCTGGATAAATTCGTTAATCACATCCAAATGGATTATAGAAACAGGTTGAAGCATCTATATATAGTCAAGTATAACATGCTTGCGTTTTTTCTTCTTATGACATTTCTGTCATTTATTGTTATGAGAACAATTGTACTACGTCCCGTCTTAAAGTTGATAGAGGGAGTCAGGCGGGTATCAGAAGGTAATTTCGATACTGAAATCGTATTAAAAAATAACGACGAAATAGGGGAACTTGGCATACATTTTAATAATATGGCAGCTGCTCTAAAGGTGTCATTTACTGAATTGGAAAACTTTGCCTCCAACCTGGAGCAAAAGGTCAAAGAACGGACTTACGAGCTTGAATATGCTAAAATACAGGCAGAACAGGCCAATAAGATTAAGTCCAGTTTTCTTGCCAATATGAGCCATGAACTGCGCACGCCACTTAACTCCATTATTGGTTTTTCACAGGTGCTTATCGACGGATTGTACGGAGCTCTTAATGACAATCAGAGGCTGTATACTGAAAATATTTTAAAAAGCGGCGACCATCTGTTGAAACTTATTAATGAGATACTGGATTTGGCTAAAGTCGAATCAGGCAAGGTCGAACTCGAAAAGAACCTTTGCCGGGTCAGGGATATAATAGAAATGTCTGTGATAATGTTAAAAGAAAAGGCATTAAAGCAAAGCATACGCTTAACCACGGAAATAGCTCCCGATGCGGATATGGAAATATTAGCAGATTATGGAAGGCTAAAACAAGTACTTTTCAATCTGCTCAGCAATGCCGTTAAGTTTACCCCGGCAGGGGGCAGCGTTAAAATAACCGCTATAGTTAAATCTCCGCCGGGTTCCGGTAATTTCATAGAGATATCCGTAAATGATACAGGCATAGGCATTAAAGAAGAGGATTTAACAAAACTATTTACCGAATTTACCCAGTTGGACTCCTCGTATAAGAAGAGATACGAGGGATCCGGACTTGGCCTGGCTTTTTCAAAAAAACTGGTAGAGCTTCATGGTGGAACTATCGGAGTGGAAAGCGTGTTTGGTAAGGGTAGCAGGTTTTATTTTACTATACCCGCTGTAACGATGTATAATACTAAAAGCGAATCCCAATGATTTTTAAATGTTGTGTGTTTAGTAATGTTTTACGGGGGGTACAGCATGGGGGCAAAGATTATCGTAATCGAGGACAACGAGACTAATATGTTGCTTCTTAAGTCCGTCCTGACTTATTATGGTTACGAGGTAATAGAGGCTGTGGATGGTTACGAGGGCGTGAGAATGGCTAAGGAAATAGTGCCGGATCTGATTCTTATGGACATACAGATGCCGGTTCTGGATGGCATGGATGCATTAAAAATGTTGAAAGACGACATTATTACGAAAAACATTAAGATAATAGCGGTGACCTCAAATGCAATGAAAGGAGACAAGGAAAATTTACTTAGTTTAGGGTTCGACGGCTATGTGCCAAAGCCCATAGATACCAGACAGCTGCCCAGTATTATAGAAGAGTTTATAAGTAAAAAATGAGGGGATTCAGCTTATGATAAATAAAAAAAAGAAAGTACTATGCGTAGATGACGAGGTTATGAATCTGCAGTTGCTGGAGGCGATTCTAAAGCCTGCCGGGTACGAGACTATTCTTTCCGCAAGCGGCATAGATGCGCTTAATATAATACAAAAAGAACGGATAGACATTGTACTTTTAGACGTCATGATGCCTGGGATGGATGGTTATGAGGTATGTAAGACACTTAAAAACAGCGTAAACAGATACATCCCAGTTATAATGATAACCTCCCTGACCCAGAAAGACGAACGAATAAAAGGAATAGAGGCCGGGGCAGAAGAGTTCCTGACAAAACCGTTTAATTTTGCAGAGGTGCTTGCCAGGGTCAAGATGCTACTTAAGATGAAAGACCTTAACGACAGGCTTGACTCGGCTTACAATAATATCGTAAATATGACACTCTACGGTGAATCCTCAATCCAGATTTTCAATCCCCTGGTCTTTGACCTGCAAGGCTCTATAGACAACATGGCGGCACGTGCTATAAGACAGAAGCACGAGAAGGATGAACGTCCGGAGATATTCGTAGTCGGTATTTTTAACGAAAAGGAACATAAATGGACATGGACTATATACAGATTTATGGAAAATGGAACAAAAAAAGAATATGTTGGAAATGCCCTTGAACATTTTATAATTATTCCCGGAAAAGGGCAATCCGGTACGATGTATTTAAATTCAGTTGACTTTGAAAAATCCGGCATGTCCACATTTTTAAGCGAGATAAATAAATATAATCCCGTAATTGATAACATGGTTTCATATACCAGCAGTATGCTTTGCGTTTTTGCCTTCAACTATGGTTATGAAGTCTCCGCATACGATGCCTCGGTACTGAATAACTTCGTTGTGCAAAGCCTGTTCTTTAAACAATTATCCTCGCAGATTAAAGAAACTGAGGACGCCTTCGATTACCTGGTGTACGCACTGGCAAGGGCCTCCGAGGCAAACGACGAGGACACGGGTAATCATATCCTGAGGGTGGGCAGTTATTGCGGTGTCATTTCAAAACAAATGGGGCTTGACGATAAATTTACACGGGCGATTAAACTCCAGGCAACGCTCCACGACGTGGGTAAAATACACACCCCTGCGGCAATCCTCAAAAAACCGGGCACACTTACCCCTGAGGAATGGAAGGAGATGCAAAAACATACCATTTATGGCGCTAAGATTATAGGAGACCACTTCAGGCTTACAATAGCAGCCAACATAACCATAACACACCATGAGCGATGGGACGGCAGCGGTTATCCTTACGGGCTGAAAGGAGAGCAGATCCCATTAGAAGGAAGAATCATAAGCATAGCAGACATCTATGACGCCCTGAGAAATCCGCGCGTTTACAAACCGGCTTTCGACAGCGACACTACCAACAGGATAATTACAGAGGGTGACGGACGGGTGATGCCAGGTCATTTCGATCCCAAAGTATTGGATGCCTTTAAACACAGCACCTCGATGTTCGAGCAGATTTATGAGGAATTAAAGTGATTACATTGAATTTGCCTGTGTGATGAATAACCTCGATCTATCTGTTACTAAGCAACAAGTCTGAAGTATAAATCATCAATGTTTTTATCCAGAGATTCTGTATCTACAGGCATATCTGAGGAGGCGGCATCATCCTCAAGGCCAAACCGCTTTGATATTAATTGCGTAAGCTGTAGCAGCTCTGGTGTAAGACTGCCGGTTTTGGAGATTTCCTCAAGAGATTTTTTTGCCTCTTCTTTTCTGTCACGTCCTGCAAGGCAGTGGGCACGCATGACAATGCATTGCTCCTTTTTATATTTGGATAAATCCACTACGTTACAATCAAGGATTTCTTCTGCGCTTTCAAAATCCCTTGCCCTTATTTTGGCAACAGCAAGAGCATTTGCAAAGTATTCTTTGTTACTTTTTGATGGTGAATTCTCAAATCCATATTCCAGTCGTCTTATAGCTTCTTGTATATTACCAGTTCTCAGATAATACATAGCTGAGACATGATATTCTATAAAATCATCACTCGTTATCGGATAATCATTTCTGAGATTAGGAAACACATCGTCAAATTTGCCCATTAACATGTATATGACATTGCGTCCGTTTCTTGCTACTACATTTTCAGGAAACTTCACAATAGTTTCTTCATATATTCTACGAGCCTCATCAAAATCTCCCTTGTGCTTTAAAACCTCGGCGTGTTGATTATAAACAACAGGATCGTTGACATTAAACATAATGGCATATTGAACAAGTTCATCGGCAATATCAAGCTGATTACATTCTAATGCAAAAGTTGAAAGAGAACAGAGTGTTTTTGCTATATGTTCTTTTTTCCCCGTAGCCCTGTGAAAGACCTCAAGGCCATGAAGAAAACGAAGCACTTCTATTTTATTTCCTTGTTTGATATTTTCTTTTATCGCAGCTATTTGTTTATCAGCAGCAGTTTTTGTCTCAAACGCCAATAGTTTTTTTGAACGATCTCTTTTATGTTCTTTTTTATATTCATCAACTGATACTAATAATTCATCTATCATTTCAGGATATGACTTTTGTTTAACACGCGATTTGGCAGCTGTTTTGAGTTCTTTCCCTTCAACAATAGTTTCAGTTTTCTGTAGTGGTTTAACTTCTGAGTTTTTTAGAATTTTTGCTTTAAAATCGTTAAGGAGTTTTGGCATGCCATGATAAGTTTTTGTTAACGCAGGTAACATCCCAAAATTAACAACGGCCATATTGATTGCTTTTTTTACGTCATCACTTGCAAAGGCGGAAACCATTGAGGTAAAAACGCTGTGGTCAATTAAAAACTTCTCAACCTCATTTTTGTCGCCATAATTTCTGTATTCGCTCCAGTTTATCTCATTCCATGACTTCAGGACAACCTCGATATTTGGTTGAGAGTTCAGCACCTCTTTGTATAGTTTCACTAAGTTAAAAGCTGAAATTTCCTCTGCCAGAGTGATTGCTGAATGTATGTCGGCATCCTTAGGTAACAGGCGGCTTAATAGCCTCCCTCTGACAAAATTTAAAGTTTCATTATCAAGTATATCCTCTTGCACATTTTCCAGTACCGACTTACGGGTTTCATCCTGCAAGTCTGTGTCCATACCGCTTATTACAAAGGAGAGCGTTAAGTGTAAGTTGTTTTTGGTTTGCAGGGTCTTTTTTAATGATTCAGGTGTTAAATCCGCATCATTTATCACATCGTAATCGTGTGAAAAATTAAAAAATAACGAAAAATAATGATTTGTACACTCTACAGGTTTATAGTCATCATCAGCCTTTATAAGAAAGTACGTATCGCTGTCCTTAATAGATGGCCATCCCTATTTGAGCTGACAGATACGCCTCTTCAATCATCTCTTTCCACCCACTCTCTGCCTGTCTTCTTTAACTTATCCTTAATCACCAAAAACTGGCTCTTCTCATGCCTTTTCCCACGCTTAGAACAGCCTGAAACCGAGTCTATGGCCATATTAGTAAACCCACCGTAAATGTGAACCTCTATAAAATCATCGGTATTTCTGTCACTATCTCCAGATAGTAGTATTTTACCATACTCATCTTCAGAAGTGTTTTTTATTTTTTCAGACAATTTGGATACGGCAAGTTTATGTCTGTTTTCCCATGTCGAACGATACCCATGCGGTATGTCAGACTCATAGACAGTCAAACCTCTTTTTGCAAAAAAGAAATACGAATTGTCCTCTAAAAGAGATGCCCTTTGAGAAATAGCAGCGTCTTTTAATTTCATTGTAAAATTGCCGTAAGATTTTAAACCTCGTCCATCAACAGACAAAGCGGCATAGACAATACTTTTACCCTCATGTGCAAAAAACTTTGCTTCTATCATTAGTCTTTTTGACTCATCTTCAAATGTGGCCGGTCTCCTTATGAGTTAAAAACAAACCTGAACCTCTGACAGCAATCCTCGTACACAAAATAAAATAATTGATTATTATAGTTGTCAGCAGGGATGTGACACTCACATCCCTGCTGATTGGTATTCAGTTCTGTACAGCTCTGAGAGCGTTTCGCTCTGTAATATCCTCAAGAAAACCAATGGCGCCGCTTTCTATTTCTGCAGCATTTGCCTCGTCTGTATCAATGTGCATATCAAGATTAAAATCCCTGTGCACTCTGACCACCACGTTTCCAAAAATCAGCTCAC
>JADFYB010000143.1 GCA_015233245.1 Nitrospirota bacterium
CGCCTAACTTCGTTGGCATGCGTCAAAAGCTCCTCAACGTACTAAAAGTACGCCTGCGTCACTTTCTCCTTGCCGCCTCGTTATGCTTCTGACTACAATTTGGTATTATAACTAATAGTTTATTATTTTACTACATCAATAAGTCAAGCTATTATGTCAATTTAGCAACAAAGTTGCGTTCCAAAACAATAACATTTTATAAATACAATATAATCTTTCTTTTTTTCCTGCCTTTTCGTTTATAATTAAGCGATGTCAAAAGAAAAGAAATTCTATTTACTGTACCCTCCCATAACAAAAATGGAGAGGTACTCCTCAAAGGTGGGAAGTGTAGGGGGAGAGCAAATCCCTCTGGGGATATACTACATAGCGGCGTACCTTCGCACACAAGGGTTTGTGGCAGCCGTAACGGATGCCGAGGCGCTCAAACTTACCGAGGATGATATAATCAAAGAAATCGGAGACTTTGCTCCCGGCTTTGTTGGAATAAGCTCGACAACGGTTGCCTTTCACAGGGCACTAACTACAGCCAGACTGATAAAGGAAAAATTTCCCAATGTTGCTATTATCTTAGGCGGTCCTCATGTCACCTCAAATTATGAACATGCAATGTCCTTCGACGCGTTTGACTACGGGGTGGTGGGTGAGGGCGAGGCAACGGTTCTTGAGCTTTTAAACGCACTGTATGAGGGCAGACCTGTGGCTGATATAAAAGGCATAGTGTATCGTGACACAAACGGAAAACTCTTAAACACTGGCCGAAGGGAATACATACAAGACCTCGATACCCTGCCATATCCTGCCTTTGACCTGATTTCCGATATCAATCTCTATAAACCTCCGCCCTCTAACTATAAAACCCTTCCGGTGGTAAACATGATAACCTCCCGCGGTTGTCCAAGCGGGTGCACATTTTGTGATAAAAACATATTTGGCAGAATGTACAGGAAGCGTTCGGCACAAAACGTCTTTGACGAAATTATGTACTTATGGGAAAAATACCGGATTCGGGAAATAGCCTTTGTTGACGACACGTTTCTAGTCAATAAGCAGCGTATATACGACTTGTTTGGTTTGATACAGAAGTCGGGATTGTTTTTCCACTGGACGTGTATGGCAAGAATAAATAATGTTGATTTTGAATTCCTAAAGTTTTTGAGAGACAATGGTTGCTGGAACATAGCCTTTGGGATAGAGTCCGGTGATGAGGAAATACTGAAGGTGATAAAAAAAGATATATCACTAGAAAAAACCCGGCAGGTAATCGGATGGTGCCACAGACTTCAGATTAAAACCAAAGGGTTTTTCATAATAGGGCATCCGCTTGAGACCCTTGAGACGATGAACAAGACCATTGAGTTTTCCCTTAGCATTCCGCTTGATGCGGTAGTGGTAACAATAAACACGCCTATTCCCGGCTCACCCCAGTACGCAGAGGCACATAAGTACGGCTCTTTGGATACTACAGACTGGTCACAGTTTAACTACTGGCGCCCTGTGTTTGTTCCAAGAGGATTAACAAAAGAGATTCTCCTTGAAAAACAAAAGGAGATGTACACCAGATTTTACATGAGACCGCACATTCTGTTTGAGTACTTTAAAAGTCTCTTTGGCAGAGGTGGAATAAAACGCCTTAAGGCCATATTGCCCTCCCTTTCACTGCTGATTCAGAGTAAACTAAAGAGGATTTAATTAAACTCTTAGTCTTAAAAATACTCCCACAGTAATTATTGTAACGGTCTCGCATGGGTATAAATCAATTTGAAAAAAAATTTTCCAAAGCTGTAAAATAGAAAAAGGATTAGGTTTCAAGACAACACTCTTAAACATGGGAGGTCAAAAAGATGGCCGATAAGGACATCATGGCGATTAATGAGAAAGTCAAAAGGGAAAGTGCCTTTGTATCCCTGCTTTTGTCGGAACTGGAAAAAGTAATCGTAGGGCAGCGGGAACTCCTTGAGCGGTTGCTTATTGGAATTTTGGCTAATGGCCATGTGCTTTTAGAAGGTGTGCCGGGTTTGGCTAAGACTACTGCCGTTAAAGCCCTTGCAAAGGCCATAAATACCGGGTTCAAACGTATCCAGTTTACACCGGACTTGCTCCCTGCAGACATTATCGGCACTCAGGTGTATAATCCAAAAGAGGGGACATTTACAACTAAACAGGGGCCGGTTTTTTCTAACATCATACTGGCAGACGAAATAAACCGTGCTCCGGCTAAAGTGCAAAGTGCTCTGCTTGAGGCTATGCAGGAGCGGCAGGTCACTATCGGCGATAACACCTATAAACTCAGCGAACCTTTTCTGGTGCTCGCTACCCAAAATCCGATTGAACACGAGGGCACCTATCCTCTGCCTGAGGCTCAAACTGACCGGTTTATGCTGAAAGTTAAAATCACTTACCCAAGCTATGCTGAGGAACATAAAATCCTCAAGTTAATGGCTTTTACCTCCCCTGATGTCACCGCCTCAACCGTTGTTACCCCTAAGGAAATTACCGATGCTCAAAAGGTCATAGATGAAATTTATATGGATGAAAAAATAGAAAAATACATAGTTGATATTGTCTTTGCAACACGCAAACCGCAAGACTATAAACTTTCCGATCTTTCCGGTTTAATCCAATATGGGGCATCTCCGCGAGCTACAATTTATCTGGCACTTGCTTCAAAAGCTGCTGCATTTATGCAGGGCAGAGGGTTCGTAACTCCGCAAGACGTTAAGTCCATAGGGCACGATGTCTTACGCCACCGCGTTATAGTTAGCTACGAGGCAGAGGCAGAAAATGTAACCTCTGACGATATAGTACGCCGCATTTTCGAAGAGGTGGCTGTCCCTTAGAGCCGATATGCTGACAGCAGAGGTAATTAAAAACATCCGCAGGGTGGAGTTAAAGACCCGCAAAATGGCTGCCGACTTCTTTACCGGCCACTACAGGAGTGTGTTTAAAGGCATGGGGATGGAGTTTGACGAGGTGCGACAGTATGTTGCCGGGGATGACATCCGCTCCATTGACTGGAATGTGACGGCAAGAATGGGAGAGCCATTTATTAAAAAATTTGTTGAGGAGCGGCAGCTTACAATTATGTTTCTCCTTGATCTTTCTCGCTCGTGCTCCTTTGCCACAGTTAACAGACTTAAGCACAGCCTTGCCGCCGAACTTTGTGCTGTGCTGGCACTTTCTGCCAATAAAAATAACGACAAGGTGGGGCTTATCGCCTTTACCGACAAAGTGGAAAAGTTCCTTCCGCCAGCTAAAGGAATTAAGCATATCCTCAGAGTAGTACGTGAATCCCTCTACCTTGAGCCGACTGGTAAAGGCACTGATATCGGCGCAGCCATAGAATATCTCAATAAGATTATTCACAGAAAGGCTGTTGTGTTTATAGTCTCTGATTTTCACGCCCAAAAATACGAAAAAGCCCTCGCCGTTGCCAATAAAAGACACGACGTTATAGCCGTAACCCTTACCGATCCTATTGAATTGGAACTACCCAATGTCGGAATGATTACGCTTGAGGACGCAGAATCCGGCGAGTTTTTTCTTGTTGATACATCAAGCAAAAGAGTAAGAAACGAATACAAAGATAACGCCTTAAAAATATTCAATCAGCGTAAAAGGATGTTTAGATCGTGTAACATTGACCATGTTGATATAACCACGGATGTACATTATTTAAAAACATTGATTAGGTTTTTCAAAATGAGAGAGTGGAAATTAAGCCATTATTGATGTGATAAGGTTAATTTTATCCATATTTTTTGTTCTCAGTATGGCACACATTGCTGCTGCCTCAGTGAGTGAGCCGGCTGCCTCGGTAAGCAAAGAGGCTGTGGCAATCGGCGAAAAATTTACTTACACAATTTCAATAAAAAACGCTGTGGATGTTCTGTTTCCAGATATCGGAGAAAGTGTTGATAACCTGACGGTTGTAAATAGCGGCACTAATACAAGCGGTATATTTACTAAAAAATATTCCAAATGGTATGTGATGAGAGGGTTTACCGTTGGACAATATACGATTCCTGCCTACACGCTAAAATATAAGGATGATGGGGTTCAGAAAGAGGTAAAGACTCCTCCTGTGCATATAAGCATCGTAACACAACTGCCTAATAATGCAACTGAAATAGCCGACATTAAGGGCCCTGAGGATGTCGGATGGAAACCGGTTCATTTATGGATAGCTGCCGGAGTGCTGCTTGTGTTAGCACTTGCGGGATTAATTTATTATTTGATAAAACGTCGGGGGCTCTTTAGAAAAAAACTGCCGCCGCCTTTACGCTCTCATGAAATAGCTTATGAGGCGCTTCGTAAACTTCATGAAAAAAACCTTATCAAGACAGGTTTAATAAAGGATTATTTTACAGAGCTTTCCTTAATTGTGAGAACGTATATAGAAAACAGATTTTTCCTTAAAGCCCCGGAAATGACTACCATTGAGTTTCTTGCCATGGTAAAGGACTCAACAGAGCTTACAGAGGCTCACAAGGCATTGCTGAGGGATTTTCTAAATCGCTCCGATATGGTTAAATTCGCTAAGTACGGGCCGACAACAGACGAGATAGAGATGAGCTTTACAGCTGCTAAACAGTTTGTAGATCAAACGCGGGAGACGCAAGTGTTATGATGGATTTTGTCAAACGTCTTTTAACTTTGAAAGCGCATCCAATTTCTGATTTCATGTTTAAAGATCCAATTGTGCTCATCTTAATACCGCTTCTTGTAACCTTACTCATCATAAAGGAGCGAAAAACATCCGTACCCAGTGTCAGGTTTTCCACACTCACTCTTTTTTCCGGTATTACACCTTCTTTTAGGACAATAGCTGTCAAGTACATCGTGATTTTAAGAATAATCGCGATAATTTTGTTGGGTTTGGCACTGGCAAGGCCACAACAGCGGCTTGATATGACCACAGTTGAGACAAAGGGGATAGACATAGCGCTTGCCGTGGATTTATCAACGAGTATGTTTGCCGAGGATTTCTCGATTAAAGGTAAACGTCAAAACCGTCTTGATGCTGTAAAGGCAGTAGTGCGGGATTTTATCAAAAACCGTGAAGGAGATCGCATAGCGATGGTGGCCTTTGCCGCTCGGCCATACACGGCAAGTCCGCTTACGACAGACTATGCCTATCTGCTTGAAAATATGGACAGACTTAAAATCGGAATGATTGAAGACGGCACTGCTATTGGAAACGCACTGGCTGCCGCAGTAAACAGAATTAAAGACACAAAATCTTTATCAAAAGTTGTTATCCTCCTTACAGACGGTATAAATAACACCGGCACTATCTCTCCTATGATGGCTGCCGAGGCGGCTCGTGCTCTTAACACAAGGGTCTATACAGTCGGTGCAGGCTCAAAAGGCCCCGTCCCGTATCCAATGAAAGACCCATTTGGTAACACCGTCTATCAACAAATCCGAAGCGATGTTGATGATGAAACTTTAACCTCTATTGCAAAACTAACCGGAGGTCAATACTTCCGTGCTACGGATTTTGCATCGCTTAAGAAAATCTATACCGAAATAGACAAACTTGAAAAAACCAGTTTTGAGGAGAAGCGGTTTTTTGAGTATAAGGAGTATTTTCACTTTTTTCTGATACCGGCGCTCTTATTGCTGTTGCTTGAGATATTGTTAAAAAACACATTTTTAAGGACAATGCCATGAGGTTTGGAAATTATCAGTTAGTGTATCTGTTGTGGGGCGTTGTTGTTGTGGCGATATTTTACGTGCTTGCATTTAAAAGCAGAAAGAAAGCGCTTACCAGCTTTGCAACTGCTGAGCTATTAAAAGATATAACCCAGGGATTAAGTTACAGGCGAGTTTATGTAAAAGCTGCTCTCATTATAATTTCCATTTTTCTTTGTATAGTTGCACTGATGAGACCCCAGTTTGGTTTCCATCTGGAGGAGGTCAAACGAGGCGGTTCAGATGTGCTGATAGCCGTTGATGTCTCAAAAAGTATGCTTGCTGCCGATGTCAAACCCAACAGGCTGCTGCGCTCAAAGCTTGCCGTTGAGGGTTTGCTTAAAAAACTAAAAGGCGATCGTGTGGGGCTTATCGGATTTGCAGGTCGTGCGTTTCTGTTTGCTCCGCTAACTGCCGATTATAACGGTTTTTTGCTTGCCTTAAATGACCTCAGCATGAAGTCCGTTCCTGTTGGGGGCACTGACATTGCAAGCGCAATTGACGAGGCAATAAAAGTTTACAGCATAAGCGGTGAGGAAAAGAGCACAAAAATGAAATCACTGATTTTGATAACCGATGGCGAGGACCTTGAGGGCGGTACAGTAGAGGCTGCCGAGAGGGCAAAAGCCGCAGGGATTAAAATATATGCGGTAGGGATTGGAACCGCCGAGGGTGAACTGATTCAGATAACCGATGAAAAAGGCGGAGTAAGTTTCTTAAAAGACGAAAGCGGCAACATTGTAAAGTCCCGGCTGGATGAGGGCACGCTTGAGAAAATTGCACTTGCCACTGGAGGTGCCTATATAAAGGCAACCGGCGCTGACCTTGGACTTGATCTCATATATGAGGAGAAAATCGCAAGCGGTAAAAATTTTGCGACAGAGGATAAAATGGAGAGGCGTTACAATGAAAAATTCCAGTATCCGCTTGCTGCAGCTTTACTTTTGCTAATGATAGAGGCATTGATTAACAGAGGAATTCGTGAAAAACGCAAAAATTAAAGCAGCGGTTTTGGCTGCAATTTTAATTTTGATGCCTATTGTTGCAAATGGTGCCATTTTTGATAATCCGGTAGCAGAAGGAAATGCGCTAAACAAAAGTGGTAAATACGATGAGGCAATCAAGAAATATGACGATGCACTTAAAAAAACTCCGGACTCAGACGTTATCAATTATAATGCAGGCACGGCTTATTACAAAAAGGGCGACTATCAGAAGGCGTTAAACCATTTTACAAAATCGCTGACAAGCAAAAACAAATCCTTAGAGATGCGCTCTAACTATAACGTTGGTAACACCCACTATATGATGGGAAAATTTACAGAGAAAACTAATCCCTCAGAGGCAATATCATCGTATGAGGAGGCACTGCAATATTACAAACGGGCACTGGAACTTGACGACAAAGAGAAGGATGCCAGATATAACTACGAATTCGTAATTAAAAAAATCCGTGAATTAAAAGAACAAAAACAAAAGCAAGATAAAAAAGATGACAAGAAGGATCAAGACAAAAAAGACGATAAGAGCGATAAAGATAAAAAAGATAAAGACGAAAACAAACAAGATGACAAAAAAGACCAGCAGCAACAGGATAAATCCGATGAGAAACAGGATGGCTCAAAATCACCTCAGGAAAATAAGTCTGAAGACAAGGACAAGAAGCAGGGTGAAAAGGGTAAACAACCTCGTCAAATGTCAAA
>JADFYB010000144.1 GCA_015233245.1 Nitrospirota bacterium
AAGACAAACCGTTATGCTTAGATGTTAGCTTAAACAAGTCGTCAATGACATCCTCCGGGAAAGCTATGCAGAATGAGGGTGAAAAAGTAATACGGGAATTTTTTGAAACTTCACGGAAAAGTAGGGATGAATTCAAAAAATCAATTGATGATGGTTTTAAAAAAATCGATGAGACACTGAAATGAAAGCGGTACGCGGACTAATCATCACTTGCTGCAGATAAAAGACCGTTACCGGAAACCGGATACAATGAAAGAAGGATATTTTGGCATATACGGCGGAAGATATGTTCCTGAAACGCTGATACCAGCTCTTAGCGAGCTTGGGGCAGCGTATAATAAATCAAAGGATGACATTGAATTCCAGAACGAATTAAAGGAAATTCAGAGCACATACGTGGGACGGCCTACGCCTCTTTATTATGCAAGGAGACTCACTAAGCATCTGGGCGGAGCTAAGATATATCTGAAACGAGAGGATTTGGCTCACACTGGAGCCCACAAGATAAATAATGCTGTTGGACAGGCGCTGCTAGCTAAAAGGATGGGAAAGAAGCGACTGATTGCTGAAACCGGAGCCGGACAACACGGTGTTGCCACAGCTACCGGGGCAGCCCTGTTTGGACTTAACTGTGAAATTTACATGGGTTCAGAGGACATGGAACGGCAGTCGCTAAACGTCTTTAGAATGCGGCTTCTTGGGGCCCAGGTCAAAGAGGTTTCACTTGGCTCTAAAACTCTCAAAGATGCCATCAACGAGGCTCTGAGAGACTGGACCACTAACGTCAGAGAGACTCACTACGTGTTGGGAACCGTCTTTGGCCCGCATCCTTTCCCGGCGATGGTACGTGATTTTCAGTCAGTAATCGGCCATGAGGCAAAGGAACAGATTCTCAAAGCTGAAGGGCATCTTCCCGATTACCTGATAGCATGTGTGGGCGGAGGGAGTAATGCGATGGGGCTTTTTAGCGCTTTTTTAAAAGACAGAAAGAAAAGACACATGGAGTTTATCGGTGTTGAGGCAGGCGGCATGGGAATTGAAACTGGGAAACATGCAGCGCGGTTTTCAGGTGGCTCGGTGGGGGTTTTTCAGGGCTGTAAAAGCTATCTGTTACAGGATGAAAATGGAAATGTCCTTAGCACACACTCAGTCTCAGCAGGCCTTGACTACGCATCCGTTGGCCCTGAACACGCGTATCTCCATGATACAGAGGCCGTTCAGTACTCTTATGCGATTGACTCTGAGGCGCTTTCAGCCTTTGAAACTTTAGCCGAGGTGGAGGGTATCATACCGGCTCTTGAATCTGCCCACGCTGTTGCTGAGGTTATTAAACTTGCTCCAACTCTGTCAAAAGATGCCGTAATTATTGTTAACTTATCAGGGCGCGGTGATAAGGATGTTCAACAGGTTGCAAGGATAAAAGGTATCGAACTAAAGTAATTCTATCGTCGTACTTCATCAAGGTAAGGGAGGTATTGAGATGTCTGATATTCTTAATCTTAAAAATATTATGTCTGGATATGGTAAAAGCAGGGTTCTCTTTACTGCTAATAATCTGAGAGTCTTCGATTACCTTAAAAAACCTAAATCGGCTAAAGCCTTAGCCGCTAAACTTGACATAGACCTCAGAGCTACAACCATTTTGCTTGACGCTTTGACTGCCCTTGAGTTTTTGCAAAAGGACGCTGATTTCCGTTACGTAAATACGTCGCTTGCCACACTGTATCTGGTTAGCTCATCTTCTCTGTATCAAGGTGATATCATAAGCCACAGCGATACGCTTTGGAAAAACTGGAGTGGACTCGATGAGATTCTAAAAACCGGAAAACCAAACCGCAGTGCCCACAATCACAACAGTTTTATACGGGCTATGCACAACCTCTCTGTGCTAAAAGTGAAAGACGTGATTGATTGTATTGACCTATCCGGTGTTAAAACTGCTATTGATATTGGAGGCGGTCCTGGCACTTACACCATAGAATTGGCTAAACGCGGGATTGAAACCACCCTGTTTGACAGACCTGAGACAATTGCTATTGCCAAAGAGTTTGTAAACAAGTCCCGGCGCAAAAACATTAAATACATAGAGGGAGATTTCACCTCTGACGCTATCGGTGGCGGTTACGATTTGGCTTTCATCAGTCAGGTGTTTCACTCATACTCGGTTAAGGAATGTATGGGGCTTATAAGAAAGGTTAAGAAAGCGTTAAATAAGAACGGCAAAATAGCTATTCAGGAGTTTATCATTGAGGATAATATGGCATCCCCGCTTGATGGCGCTATGTTTTCCGTAAATATGCTTGTCAACTCTGACCATGGCAGGTGCTATACTGTCAAAGAAATGGACCTGTGGCTTAAGAAATGCGGCTTAACTGATATTTCTATAACCAACGTTAACGAGGCCGTAGTGCTATGTGCACGGTTAACAGACCAAACGCTTGACTTTTGACTACACAAGAGGTAAACAGATTTGCTTAAGAAACTAAAGGTTTTAATGGTAACCTCAGAGATGCTGCCGTTTGCTAAGGAGGGTGGGCTGGCCGATGTTGTTGGTTCACTGTCTGCGGAGCTTGCAAAGTCAGGCCATGACATCAGAGTCGTTATGCCTAAGTATGCCTGTATAGATGAAAAGATTGGGACTCTTACCGATTCAGGCAAAACCCTTAGCGTGCCGATGGGCTGTATTGGTGTGACAGATTCTGGAGTTTTTAAAGGTAAACTGCCCAAAACTAAGGTCACCGTTTATTTCATAGATAACAATCAGTATTTTGGCAGCGAAGGCGGACTGTATTCAGATATTCACGGCACCGGCTTTCTGGATAACGATAATCGTTTTGTGTTTCTTTCACGGGCTGCTCTTGAGCTTTGTAAACTTATAGAATTTAAACCGGACATTATCCACGTTCATGACTGGCACACTGCTGTTGTGCCAGTGTTTGTAAATAAGGCTTATCAGAGTGACCCTTTCGTTAGTGAGGCGGCAACTGTGCTGACTATCCATAACCTTCAGCACCAGGGTGAGTTCTACGAGGGTCTTATGGATGTGCTGGGGTTAGGATGGGAACACTTTAACTACCTGTGCCTTGAAAAAGACGGTAACACCAATCTGCTTAAAGGCGGCATATATAACGCAACAACTATAACCATAGTGAGTGAGTCTTATGCACGGGAGATTCTTACGCCTGAGTTTAGTTTTGGACTGGATGGGGTTTTAAGGGAACGTGCCGGTGATTTGTTTGGAATCCTGAATGGCGTTGATTATGGGCAATGGAATCCTGAGACCGATACTTTGATAGCGGCAAAGTACAGCGATACCGATATGTCTGGCAAGGCACTCTGTAAGCGTGACCTTCAGAGGACTTTTGGTTTACCTGAGCGCCTGGATGTTCCGCTTATCGGCATAGTGACCAGACTTGTCAAACAAAAAGGGATTAACCTGCTTGCCGAGGCAGTCTGTAATATTCTTGAAATGGATATTCAGATAGTGTTGCTTGGAACGGGCGAGGTGTGGGCTAATTTTTTCTTTGGCGATCTCCCCAACAGGGCAAAAGACCGCTTTGCCTGCTACATTGGTTACGACAACGCACTTGCGCACAAGACGGAGGCAGGCGCTGATTTTTTTCTCATGCCCTCTGAGTTTGAACCTTGCGGCCTAAACCAGATGTACAGTATGCGCTATGGCACAATACCGATAGTGCGCTCAGTAGGCGGACTTAACGACACCGTTGAAAATTTTGACGAAATTACCGGAACCGGCACGGGATTTAAGTTCTATGATTTTAACGCTGAAGCTTTGAAAAACACGGTTGGTTGGGCAGTTCATAGCTACTATAATAATAGAGACAAGCTTGAGGCGCTTAAAAAACGTATCATGAAAATTGATTTTTCATGGAAAAATGCTGCTGTTAAATACGAAAACCTCTACTACGATTCGGTGAAAAAGCGCATTGGTGAAACCGGATTTGAAAAACGATTTCAATAAAAGGAGCAGGTTATGGAAACAGAGAAATCAGAGCAAATCAGAATAAAATACCTCTACAGGGCGTTAATAATAAAGGGTAAAATCAGGATTCCTTATAAGGCTGCCGCTAAAATGGTGGGACCCGATTGCGCTTATCACCTATACGGCACTTATAAAACTGATTCTGATGATTCTAAGACAAGTTAGCCTTCAATCAACAATGGAATAAACCACAAATCGATTTTTCTATGCGAATGAGCATGGCAGAGAGGTTCTCTTCAGATATTGACAGTGGAGGCATAATCACTAAAACATTGCCAAGCGGCCTGATAAATACCGAGCGCTTACGCGCCTCATAAGCGACTTGCCATCCGGCCTTTTCCTCAAACCCGAAAGGCTCCATAGACGCCTTGTTCTTTATGAGTTCAACACCAGCCATCATCCCACAGACTCTGACATCCCCAACATTAGGATGATTAAATATTGAATTTAACCAATCTCTGAGGATTTTTATTTTTGGTTTCAAATTGTCCAGCACGTGTTCTTTTTCAAAAATCTCCAGAGATGCCAGTGCGGCAGCGCAGCCCAACTGGTTTCCGGTGTAAGAGTGGCCGTGAAAAAAGGTTTTCTTTTCTGCAAATTCTCCTAAAAAAGCATTATAGATGTTTTCTGTGGCAATTGTTACGGCAAGGGGCAGGTATCCCCCTGTAATCCCTTTAGACAGACACAAAATATCCGGTACAACACTCTCAAGCTCACAGGCAAACATGTTACCTGTTCTACCAAAGCCGGTTGCCACCTCATCGGCTATCAAAAGAGTGTCAAATTCGGTGCATAAATCCCTGACACCCTTTAAATACCCAACTGGAGAGGTTATCATTCCGCTAGCGGCCTGAATTAGTGGTTCTACCAAAACTGCCGCCACTTTTCCCTGACTCTCTAAGATATGTCTTAATTCCCTGAGGCATGGAAACTCGCCCTCTGCATTGCACCTGTACTTAGACGGGGTATCTGTTTGGCTTGAAACTACACCATGTGAGCAGTTAAAACAGTATGGTGAGGGCGCTTTAACAGTCTTAAAGAGGAGAGGAGAATATGTCTTATGAAATAAATCAATGCCTCCGGCACTAACTGCGCCTATTGTATCGCCGTGATAGCCGTTTTCAAGGGTTACAAATAGTGCATCATCTGCGCATTTCTTTGTGTGCTGAGTATATTGAAATGCCATCTTCAAAGCTGCCTCAACTGCGGTTGAACCGTTATCGGAGTAAAACACCTTGTTAAGTTTATCAGTTTTAAGGCGCTCACTTATGAGGCTGACGAGTTTTCCGGCTAACTCCGTGGATGGTACATTGGCAAGTCCTAACAGGGTTGAATGGGATATGTGTGTAAGTTGCTTTATCAGGGCATCATTAATTTCTTTTTTGCCATGTCCGTGGATATTTACCCATAACGATGACACCCCGTCAAGGTACCATATGCCGTATGTGTCCTTTATGAAACAATCACGCCCCTCAGCTATCACAATGGGGGCGTCGTTTATCCAGTCTTTCATCTGAGTAAACGGATGCCAGATGTGGGCTTTGTCAAGGTCTTCAAGCCTCTTGTTATTTTCTATAATGTCCAGTTCTAAAATAAGAAAAAAACTCCTTAAAATTATTTGCGAATGTCTGGTTTTCTAATAAACTTAAGACACTCCGTACCTGAGGCAATCTTAACCTCCCGTGATGGCAATGCCTTGCTCTTAAAGCCAAGTCCACGGCAGCCATAGGGAAATTTGCTGTCCCATGTTATATAAAAATTCTTACATTTAAAACAGTCTGTTCTGTTTGTATCCATCAGAGTGAAATTCTCCAGAGCTTCCCAGTGTTTAAGATTATATCATTATTGCCTGTATTTCGTTAAATAAGTTAAAATGCTGATATCGAGTAGCAATGAAAACTATATTAACAGGGGGTACTTGTGAACACTACAAAAATCGTATTAGATGAGAAGGATATACCACGCAAGTGGTACAACATAATGGCGGATATGCCAAACCTGCCTAAAGCGCCCCTTCATCCGGCTACCAGAAAACCTGTTGGCCCGGATGACTTATCGGTTATTTTTCCTATGTCACTAATAGAACAGGAGGTAAGCCAACAGAGGTGGATAGACATACCTGAGGAGGTGCTGAAAATTTATTCACTCTGGAGGCCAACCCCTCTTTACAGAGCTCACAGGCTTGAAAAACATCTTCAAACACCAGCTAAGATTTATTATAAGTACGAGGGAGTAAGTCCGGCTGGAAGCCATAAGACAAACACATCCATTCCTCAGGCTTACTACAATAAAATTGCAGGCATAAAGCGTATAGCAACTGAGACGGGAGCAGGACAGTGGGGTTCTGCAATGTCTATGGCCTGTAAGTTCTTTGGTCTTGATGTAACTGTCTATATGGTAAGGGTTAGCTACAACCAGAAACCCTACAGGCGAATTATGATGGAAACGTGGGGTGGTAAGGTCTTTGCAAGCCCCAGTTCTGAGACCGAATCGGGCAGAATAATTCTCTCTGCCGATGCTGACAATCCTGGGAGCCTCGGTATTGCCATAACTGAGGCTGTAGAGGATGCCGCTACCCATAAAGATACAAATTATGCACTGGGGTCAGTTCTTAACCATGTGGTGCTTCATCAGACGGTAATAGGGCTTGAATTGAAAAAGCAATTTGAATTAATAAATGAATACCCGGATGTGGTAATAGGGTGTTGCGGTGGCGGAAGTAACCTTGGCGGCGTCAGTTTCCCATTTGTCCATGACAAGATAAATGGTAAGCAAGTGCGCGTTATTGCGGTAGAGCCGGAGTCTTGCCCGACACTAACCAAAGGGGAGTTCAGGTATGACTACGGAGACTCAGCGGGACTAACCCCGTTTCTTATGATGTACACGCTGGGACATAATTTTATGCCGCCGGGAATACACGCAGGCGGTCTCAGATACCATGCTGATTCTCCATTGGTCTCCCAGTTGGTACATGACAAACTGATTGAGGCCGTAGCTTACGGACAGACAAAGGTGTTTGGTGCAGCCATTACCTTTGCCCAAACAGAGGGGATAATACCGGCTCCTGAGAGCTCTCATGCCATCTGCGCCGCAATTGATGAGGCAGTTAGGGCTAAGGAGGAGGGTAAGGAAAAGACAATCGTATTTAACCTTAGCGGACACGGTTATCTTGACTTAACTGCCTATGCCGACTACATTGACGGGAAGATTATTGACTACCCGTATCCTGTTGAAAAGATAAAAGAATCGCTGGCTAAACTTCCGGTTATAAAGTAATAATGTGATACTCTGTTGGAGCAGTCAAAATGACTGCTCCAACGCGTGGGCGGGCATAAGCACGAAAGTGCGGAGCGGACACCAACAAGCCTCTATAAATAATATAT
>JADFYB010000145.1 GCA_015233245.1 Nitrospirota bacterium
ACAAGCCTGGTTAAGCAGCTGCCGATGTGTTAATTATTGAGGGTGTATTTGACCCAGCAATATCCCTTGGAGTAACAAACTCCTATACAAAGGAGACCTCAAGTACCTCTTACGACAGTTCTCAATCCAGTACTTCCACTTTCAGTACACCCCTGTCCGGTACACTTCTTACCGGCACTCAGTATCAGTTGTCATTTGAAAATGACCGTTACTGGGGAGACTCTGCCTACCTGACGTTTAATCCCTACTACACGTCAGAGGTAAAACTATCTATAACCCAGCCTGTGCTAAAAGGTTTTGGCACATCTGTGCAAAGTACTAATATCAACGTTTATAAGAACTCTTTCGAGATAGCTAAGTTAACGTATGATTCAACCGTTAATGATAAACTTGCTGAGGCATCTAAAAAGTACTGGGATCTGGCCTCTGCAATAAGTAACGTTGAGGCTGCTAAAATAGGCTTAAACCTGGCCAATGACACCTGTAACATTGTTAAGACAAAAATAGAGATTGGTTTAAGCGCACCGGTTGACATCTACACGGCAGAGGCAGAGATAGCAAGGCGGGAGGGTAATCTTCTTGATGCTGAAAAAACCCTTGTTGATGCTGAAAACGCTCTTAAAACGCTTTTAAACATAAATGAAAAAAATATGCGGATATTACCAATTTCCCAGCCTGTTAAACCGGTTGTGCCGCCAGAGTTAGACACTCTTGTTGAAACTGCACTTAAGCAAAGGCAGGACTACCGCAGCGCAAAGCTTGAAAAACAAAACCGGGAACTGCTTAAACACTACTATAAAAACCAGATGCTTCCGGAGGTGGACTTAACCGGCTCCTACGGCTACATAGGGCTTAGTGAAAACCACGGCACTGCACTTGATAAAATGACGCAAGGAACTGACTTTGCATGGCAAATCGGAGTTACTGTATCACTCCCTATTGGAAACCGCAAATTTAAGGGTTACTATAAGAAGGCATCCTATGAAAAAGACCAGTACGAGGCCAAGGTGCTGGAGATTGAGCAGACCACTCAATCATCTCTGAGAGATGCGCTAAATGCCATGATTTTTGCAGAAAAGAAGATTAAGACAACTGAAAAAACCCGTCTTGCAGCTGAAAAACAGTTAGAGGCAGAACAGGGCAAGTTTAAAGTTGGACTTGCCACTTTAAACGATGTCTTAAAATTCCAAAGCGATTACGTTACCGCTATTTATCAGGAAAAAATGGCTAAAAATGAATACTCCAAAGCACTCATCGAAATTAAGCGCCTTCAGGGGATTGTTCCGATATAAAAATATGGTTATAAATATTGACTAATAAGGGAGATTCATAAGCAGTGATGCAGCACATTGGTTATTTACTAAAAATCAAAACAAACTTTGAAAATATCTCCTCCTGAAAGTGGTGCAGCATTTGTTCTTTCATAAGCTTCAGGGCTTCAAACGGACTCATTGCCTGCTTATAAGAGCGCTCGGCAGTAATAGCGTCAAACACATCCGAAATACAGCCGATTCTACCGTAGGGGTGGATTTCATCCTTTTTTAACCTGCGCGGATATCCGGTTCCGTCCTCTCTTTCATGATGCTGCATTACGATGATTTTACATTCCTCGCTTAATTGGCCAGCCTCTTTTAGTATCTTGTACCCCTGATAGGGATGAGTGCGCATATTAAACATTTCTTCATCGGTAAGACGGCCTGGTTTATTGATTATCTCAGGGGTAACTTTGGTTTTACCGATGTCATGAAGAAAAAATCCAGCTCCAACCTCGTGCATGTTATGAGAGTCTGAGTTTTTGAAGATTTCCTTAGATACCATTATTGACAATATCCCCACATTTACTGAGTGTGTATAGGTGTAGAAATCGTGAGAGGTTATGTTTAAAAGGTAGCCAGAGGTCTCTGGTTCTCTAAGGATCATATCAACCAGGTTGGCTATGACATCTTTTGATGTTTTAATGTTTTCAGCAGTTGGACTTTCAAACAGTTTCCCCATCATCTGAAGGGATGAATTGTAAATTCGTTTTGCTTTTTCTCTCTTAGGCATAGAGGTGTCTTCTATGGCTTCTTTAAGATCATCCGGCATTAGTTTATCCGGCTGCCATGTATCGGGCGGCGTCAGGTCTTTATCTGAATGGCTGATGTTTTCAATATTCTTAATAGTTAAGATACCTTTATCGGTATCTATGAAAACACTTTTGATTCCGTTTTCAATTATCTGCTTAATTTGATTTTCATTTGTTATTACAAATTCATTTTTAATAAACGGATGTTTAAGCCATGAGTCAGAAATTTTGACATACATTCCGACTTTAAGCTCTTTTGTTTCTATAGTTTTAATCATTTCTTTTTTTTACACCCATCCCGTACGTGCCCGCTTGTTATACTACGCTTACTAAACCAATTTTGTCAATTTGAGACCGTTGCAAAAATATTATAACACCAAAGTTGAGTTCAAAAATATAACAAAATGTTATAGAAAAAGGATGAGATTGCCACACCCCCTGCGGGGGTTCGCAATGACGGCGTGGGCTGTGCGTGGGCGTACCTATCCGTCATTACGAGGAGCGATAGCGACGTGGTAATCTCATCATTATTATATTTTAGGCTGCTACTCGGTATTAATTGGGAAATACTTTTCCCCCATTTTGGGAATTTTGCAACGGTCTCAATTTGTTATAGTAATTGGGTCTAATCATTCAGGCAGGGAAGGAAATTTAAATATTATTTCCACTGCTGGTCTCAACAATCTAAACTTACTGTATTATGTTATTCATATAACCTGACCTTAAAACAGATTAATTATGTTATCATTAGGGGGAAAGTGTATATAAAATATTCTGAAAAATCGGTAAAACAGTTAATGAAAATTTATGTGGGAGATAGTAAAGGTGTCGAGGCTATAATCAGAACAATTGAAACATATGCAGAAAAACCTAATGAGAAATTTGATGTAAAAATACTTAAAGGCAAATTTGGTGATTTCAAAAGACTTCGTGTAGGCACTTACAGAATTATATTTGAAAATGATGAGATGAATATGTATATTTATGAGATTAAACACAGAAAGGAGGCAAACAAATGATAAAAACCCAGATAATAGAACAAGACAGACAACCAGTTGCTGTAATAATGGACTACAAAGAATATATGAAGTATAAAGAAATAGAACAGGACAGAGATGATTATTATTCAGGTATAGAGACAAAACTAAAAAACAAAAAATGGATTAGCCATCAGGACTTAAAAGCAAAATTAGGTATAAACATTCAGCTCTATGGTAAACTTAGCTCCCTCACCCTCGTTTTCAGCATATAGCCGCCCGTGCATGTTATTTTCGATTATTACCTTTGACATGTAAAGGCCGATGCCTGTCCCCTCCTCTGCCTCCTTAGTTGAAAAGTATGGCTCAAACAATCTATGTGATGCCTCTTCAGAGATTCCCCCGCCGTTGTCCTTTATTTCTATCAGCACTTTGCCTTTTACCTCTGATACTGAAATGCGGATATCTCCCTTTAATTCAGGGGTTTTCTTAAGTCTGTTCACTATTGCATCTTTTGAGTTGTTTACTATATTCATAACAACGTGTTTAAACTCATTTGGATAACCTAACACAAGTATTCCGGCAAGAGAGTCCTCCGACATGTCAGTTACAGTAACCTCCGTGTCACATTGCCTGTAAAAAACCCTTATCTTCAACACTAGTTTTACAGACTGAACTGTCAAAAACGAAAGAAGCTCTTTTATCGCTGTTACAACATTAAAAGGAATTTCTTCTTTGCTCGGTCTGAAAAAATTCCTGAAATCATCTATTGTACGAGACATAAAGGTTATTTGCTCCATACATTTGCTGACTGAATCTGACATACTGAGGCTGTCAAGTTCTCCATATTCGAAAGCATCCTCTATATCCTGAACCAGCAAACCCAGGGCATTAAGCGGCTGTCTCCACTGATGTGCTATAGCGGCAAGCATCTCCCCCATAGATGCCATTTTCGACTGTTGAATCAAAAGCTGTTCATTTCTCCTGCCCCGATCCACCTCCTCTATAACTCGTGCGTTGAGGTTTTGATTTAAATTCTCAAGCTGTATTGTTTTTTCCTTAAGTTCCTCCTCAGCTGCTTTCCTACCGCTTATATCAGTACATAGTCCGATATAACCTGAGAATTTTTCATCAGGCAGAGTAAAAGGCACTCCCTTGTTTAAAAAGCAAACATACACCCCGTCATATCTTCTCAGTCTGAACTCTACTTCAAATGGTTTTGAGTTTTTAAAGGCATAAGCATAGACCTCCCTCGTTTTTTCTAAATCATCCGTATGTAAGGACTCTTTCAGACACTCCCCTAAATCATCATCTATATATTTGCCGGTAAACTCCTGCCACTGCTTGTTGACATAAGTGCAACCGCCGTCAATGTCAGACATCCAAATAAGGGACGGGATGCCGTCAGAAATCATTTTAAACTGTCTGACCGCCTCGATCAATGCCTCTTCAGCTTTTTTCCTTATCGTTATATCCCTTATTACACCAACTGTGCCAATTGTATCAGAAGCCAACGGTTTAATTATTCCTATTGTGCCGGCATGTTCTTTTTTCATCGTTGCACAATCCACATCATAGACGCCTGAACTGTTTATCTCAGCTATCATACGGTCGGCATTTTTGGTTTCATCGTTATCGGCGCATTTTCTCATAATGCGAACTTCAAGGCCGGTTGTACTCCTTGGGCCGGACCTTCTTTCGTCAAATAGTTTGGGGGCTTCCATGTCTCCGGTTTTAACTCCGGTTAATTTAGGCAGCACATTTGCTTTGCTGACTTTTTCAACGTACTCTGATGATACGATTACACTGAAATGCTGGCCAATCAGTTCCTCGGGTGAAAACCCGAGATTCTCTATAGTGTTGTTGAGATACGTGAATCTGCCCTCTGCATCAAGTCTGTAAACAATATCCGGAATGGTCTCAACCAGAGTTTTAAAATGTTCCTCAGATGTGGCCAGCTCGCAGACTTTTACATTTAGCTCGTTATTAAGTTGCCGAAGCTTTTGCTTTGCTCTGCAGCACTCCGTAACTTGAATCTTAAGAGGTCTGAAAAGGAAAAAATACAGGACTGGTAACATTAATATTATCAGAGAGGTCGTGCCTACCGTTCTTTTTACAAAATCAGACACCTCTCTTGCTTGTGGAATTAACAGCATTATAAACCACTCGGATATGAAAATGGATATGACTATAAATACAGAAAAAACCACAGGCGATTTCAGGTTTAAGTCACTGAGCGCCTTTTCGCTAAACAAGCGTGATATTAACTCTTTAGAGAGTTTCAACTAAAGCCCTTCCTCCTGCCCATTGCTCAATGCCACTATGTTATATTATCACTGTCTGAGTCGATATGTCTATGGATTACTCAAAACACGATACCTTTACCCGTTTATTTTATCTTTTCACTACTGTTATAACTCACTCACACCTGTTATTTTTGCAACGGTCTCGGCTTGCTACCACTACTTACTCAATAAAACCACAACTGATCTAGGTGCCACCACGTAATGGTTTTGCTCCTCTATGTAAAGCTCAGAACCCACATCCATTATATCGCAGGGCGACTCAAGATTTGTATCTATAAGTCTGTGCCATTTTTTCCAGCATGTGGGTGCCGGCAGGTTGAATCTGAGGAACTCATAATAGCTGTTTAATATTATGTATATATCGCCGCTTACGTCCCGTCCTGCTATAAAGATCGCTATAGTGCGTGAATGTTGTGAAAAGTCGGGCTTGTTTACCTCTACCCCGTGCCAACTGATATCCTCAGAGTGGAATCTCTCAGGACGCAGGGTTTCATGTTGCTTACGGAATTTTATCAGTTCCCTGAAAAACCTGAACATATCGGGATTGTCCTCTAACAAATCCCAATTTATCCAACTGATCTCGTTGTCCTGACAGTAGGCATTGTTATTACCTCTTTGAGTTTTGGTCATTTCATCCCCTGCCAGAATCATAGGTACTCCATGCGAAAGAAGTAATATAGCAGCAAAGTTTTTCATCTGCCGTCGTCTTAGCATGTTTACCGAGTAATGAACAGTCTCACCCTCCCAGCCGCAGTTCCAGCTCCAGTTGTCGTTTGCTCCGTCGCGGTTATCCTCACCATTGCTTTCGTTATGTTTATAATCATAAGAGACAAGATCATTTAGCGTAAAACCATCATGGCATGTTATGAAGTTTATACTGTGGAAGGGCTCACGTCCGCTTACTTTATATAAGTCAGGAGAGCCAATCAATCGCAGCATCATTGCCTCAGCAAACCCCTTCTCTCCTCTTACAAACCTCCTCACATCGTCTCTGAACTTACCATTCCACTCCGCCCAACGTCCCCAGTTTGGAAATGAACCGACCTGATACAACCCTGCGGCATCCCACGCCTCGGCTATTAGTTTTGTGTTGGCAAGAATCGGATCAGCCGCTATTCGCTCAAGTAAGGGAGGATCTGTTAACACTGAGCCGTCCCGCCCCCGCCCCAAAATCGAGGCCAAATCAAACCGGAAACCATCCACGTGCATCTCCGTTACCCAGTATCGCAGACAGTCCAGAATCATGTTTCTCACTACAGGATGATTACAGTTTAACGTGTTGCCGCACCCTGAGTAATTATGGTAATCTCCTGTCACCGGATCCACTATGTAGTAGATGCAATTATCAATGCCTTTAAACGAAAACGAGGGCCCTCGCTCATTACCCTCAGCCGTATGATTAAACACCACATCCAGAATCACCTCGATGCCTGCCTCATGAAGGGCCTTAACCATAGATTTAAACTCCCGTACCTGCATTCCGTTTCTGCCATCACATGCGTAAGAGGCTTTAGGAGCAAAAAACGATATTGGCTGATAACCCCAGTAATTAAAAAGCCGTTTCCCTGTAAGAGGGTCAATGCGGTCGGAGTCAATCTCTTCAAATTCCATTATGGGAAGCAATTCCAGCGCTGTAACGCCTAGCTCTTTAAGATATGGGATTTTCTCTATGACTCCATTGTACGTGCCGGGACAATTAGCGTCAGAGGACTTGTCAACTGTAAACCCTCTGACGTGCATTTCATAAATTATGGAATCCTTAATGGGAATATTCAACTGTGTGTCATAGCCCCAGTCGAAGTCGTCTTCTATAACAATAGAGCGGCGAATATTGTACGGTGTATCTGATGTGTCATCCCCTCTGCGCTTGTAAAGTTTACCCCAGTCTGATGACCCGGAAAGAGCTTTGGCATAAGGGTCTGCCAACACGTTACCGTATAGATCACGTGCTTGGGGTTTTCCGCATCTGGCGGATACCGGATACC
>JADFYB010000146.1 GCA_015233245.1 Nitrospirota bacterium
CCTGTTAACTGGTACCCTTGGTCTGAGGCGGCTTTTAGTAAGGCAAAGGAGGAGGATAAACCAGTTTTTCTTTCAATTGGGTACTCCACTTGCCACTGGTGCCACGTGATGAAAAGGGAGAGTTTTGAAGATGTCGAGGTGGCAAGGCTCCTCAATGACACGTTTATTTCCATTAAGTTAGACAGGGAGGAGCGTCCTGACATAGATAGTATTTATATGACAGTGTGCCAGATGATAACAGGAAGGGGGGGGTGGCCACTTACGATTATGATGTTTCCTGAGGGCAGACCGTTTTATGCCGCTACATATATCCCCAAGACAGGGAGAGACTCAACGCCGGGAATGTTAGAGCTTATCCCGCAAATTAAAAACATATGGAGACAAAAACGTTCCGACCTCATACGTATAGCTGAAAAAATCACTGAAAAACTCAACGAGCCAGCAAATCATTCATATAGAGACAGTACTACGAGCAGTGAATTAACCGCTAAAACCTATCGAGCACTTGAGACAAGTTTTGACAATGAAAATGGTGGATTTTCACGCGCTCCGAAATTTCCGACCCCCCACAATATCTTATTTTTACTGAGATACTATTTTGAGACTGGTACTAAATCTGCGCTTCATATGGTTGAAAAGACTCTATATGCTATGCGCATGGGTGGAATGTATGATCACATAGGGCATGGTTTTCACCGCTACAGCACAGATAGCCGCTGGCATGTCCCTCACTTTGAAAAAATGCTCTATGACCAGGCACTTTTGGCTATGGCTTATACGGAGGCTTATCAGGTAACAAGGAACCCATTTTACGAAAAAACCGCTCGTGAAATTCTGACTTATGTCTTAAGGGATATGCGCAGCTCTGAGGGCGCCTTTTACTGTGCCGAGGATGCTGAAAGTCAGGGACAGGAGGGCTTGTTTTATCTCTGGCGCTATGATGATATTGTAAAGTTGTTAAACCCTGATGAATCTAAAATTGTTACAGAGTTTTTTAATGTCAAAGTTGAAGGAAATTTTCACGACGAATTAACAGGCGCTCTAAACGGTATGAATATTCTTTATATGGTAAAGACTCCCAGCACTCAGGCCGAATCTGACCTGCTTGAAAGCGCTGTTAAGAAACTCTACAACGAACGAATTAAAAGAATACCTCCCGGTAAGGATGACAAAATACTGACGGATTTAAACGGACTGATGGCCGCGGCATTAGCAATAGCCGGACGTGCTTTTAGTGATGATAGTTTTATAAAGGCGGCAAAGGACGCAGTTTTATTTATAGAAACTGCTATGGCTACTGAAACAGGCGCATTGTATCACCGCTTCAGAGACGGCCAAAGCGCTATAGATTCCACCATTAATGACTACGCAGCTTTAACATGGGCACTTATTGAGCTTTATGAAACTACGTTTGAATCAACCTTTCTTACCAAAGCCAGAAAATATATGGATTTTATTTTGGATAATTTCTGGGATGATGAGGCATCCGGGTTTTACTTTACGAGCAAAACTTCTGAGACTTTGATAGCACGCCAAAAGGAACTCTATGATGCTGCACTGCCATCGGGTAATTCCATTTCTCTCTATAACATGCTAAAACTTTGCCGCTTAATCGGCTCCCACACGCTTGAGGAAAAAGCGCTCACGTTCATAGATGCCTTTTACGGCAAAATCAGCGAACAACCGGCAGCATATACTTTTTTTATTTTGGCTGCGGGATTAGCGCTTGGTAAAAGAAATGAAATAGTTGTTGCAGGCAATGCTGATGAGGCAGTAAAGATACTTAATATACTGGGACAACATTTCCTGCCCAACTCTGTGTTTGTACTTAAATCCACTGATAGTAGTGGAAACAATCCTGCAGATTATACAGCAGATATGAGTGACATTGACGGTAAACCTGCCATTTATATTTGTACAGACAATGCCTGCCAAAAACCTGTTACTGACCTGTCAGAGGCACTGAGTATAGTAGCAAGACCATGACGTTATGGGCAAAACCTTTTCCCTTATCATACTACCTTTTGGTATAATCAACACTTACCATGGTGATAAGTGTAAGGAACGTGCATAAGAGTTTTGGCAGGGTTAAGGCGGTAGATGGATTAAGTTTTGATGTTGAGGAGTCAATCTGCTTTGCCCTTCTTGGCCCAAACGGGGCTGGTAAAACCACTATGATGAAAATGATTTACGGTAAGGCTGGTTGCGACAACTGTCCTGACACGGTGCTAAATGTGCTTGGGTTTGATCCCCGCCAAAACCCTCTTGAAATAAAATATCTGTCCGGTGTTGTCCCACAGGACGACAACCTGGATGTTGAAATGAACGTTATAGAAAATCTGCTGATATTTGCCGGTTTTTACGGTATTCAACGCAAGGCGGCGCGAAAGCGGATTGAAGAGCTGCTTGAGCTAATGGAGCTTTCCGAAAAGGGTAAATCGCGAATCAGGGAGCTTTCCGGCGGCATGAAAAGACGTCTTATGATTGCCCGTGCTCTGATTAATAACCCGCGCCTTCTGATTCTTGATGAACCCACAACCGGACTTGATCCACAGGTTCGCCACCTTATATGGGATAAACTCCGCCAGATGAAAAGAAGAAACATCACGATAGTTTTAACCACACACTACATGGAGGAGGCGTTTCAGATTAGCGACAAACTGATAATCATGCACAGCGGACGAAAAATGATAGAGGGTAATCCCAAAAAGCTTCTCGACGATACTCTGGAAAAGTTTGTCCTTGAGATTCATGACAGTAATGCTGTTAAAGATGTGGAAAGCATCCTCAAAGGTAATAATTACAGAAAGGATGCCTCCCGTGAGGTCATAAATCTCTATAGCGATGACCTGAAAGCTCTTGAGTACGCCGCAAGACCAGTTAACGTGGGGCAATACTTTATCAGAAATTCAAATCTCGAAGACCTTTTTTTAAAGATTACCGGACGAACTCTTAGTGATGAACAATGATTCGTTACCTGGATAGTATGATGATTACATAGATCGCTCTTTGCTTGACATTTAACGAAAATAGTTATAGAATAATTTGCCTTGTACCAAGAGGTTTCAAAGTTAAGAATCTGCGTTTTTTGATAAGGTGTTCTGATGAGAGTTAAAGATAAAAAGAAAAAAAATAAATATGCTGCCACAGGGAAAAGTCCGGTGTATTGTCCGTTAAACGATAAAGCGGAGGAATACAAATGGCTAAACATATTTAATTCCACAGATATAATTGTTTTTTTTATAGCCACGTTATCTTTTCTTGTTTTTTTTCAGGTCAGATCTTTTGATTTTGTTAATTTTGATGATACAAAGTATGTAGCGGAAAACGCTTTTGTGCAAAAGGGGCTGTCACTTGCGGCAATAAAATGGGCGTTTTCCACATCGTCCTCCGACTACTGGCAGCCGCTTACATGGATTACCCATCTTTTTGATTGTACTATTTATGGCATGAATCCTGGCGGACATCACATTACAAGTTTAATTTTACACGTGTTAAACACTGTGCTGGTGTTTTTTGTATTTGAAAAAATCATTGGCTTGCGTAACAAGGCAGCTATAATTGCTGCACTGTTTGCAGTGCATCCAGCTCATGTGGAATCAGTGGCATGGGTGTCGGAGAGAAAGGATGTTCTTTATGCTTTTTTTTGGTTTTTGTCATTACTTGCCTATAACCACTATGTGACAGCGCCCTCAGTTAAGCGTTATTTAATTGTTCTGTTTGCGTTTGCATGTTCCTTAATGTCTAAGCCTATGGCTATAACGTTTCCTGTAATTGTTCTACTCTTAGATGTCTGGCCATTTGGCAGGCTTAACAAAGGCAATGTCATGCGATTAATTCTAGAAAAAATACCTTTTTTGGCCTTTTCTGTTGCGGCCTCAATCTTTACTTTTTTTGCTCAAAGGGCAGTGGGCACAATTGCTCCGGTAGAAATGATATCTGTTGTAACCCGCTTCAAAAATGTCCTTATCTCATACCTTATCTACATATATATGGCATTTGTGCCAATAAATCTGGCTGCCATATACCCGTTTTCTTTTAATCTTTCAACCACAAAAGCGGTTCTGTCCCTTGTTCTTATGCTGCTCATTTCTGCTTTTGCTGTGTTTACATTGTTTGGCTATAAGTCATTTAAACCTAAACCTTTTATCTTTACAGGGTGGTTTTGGTTTGTTATAACTCTGCTTCCGGTCATTGGTTTCATACAGGTAGGCCCGCAGGCTATGGCAGACAGATACACATACATCCCATACATTGGTATTTTTATAATTCTCGTTATGATGTGGCCGAATACTTTTTTTGAAAATAAAGTTAAAAAATATGCAGTGTACTTGTTGTCCGTGTCTGTGATACTTGTGTTATCGCTTTTATCGTACCGGCAAACAAGTTATTGGAAAAACACGATAACGCTCTTTGACCATGCAGTTTCAGTTACAAAGGATAATTTTATAGCCCATAACAGTTTGGGGGCATCTTTGGCTCAGGCAGGCAGATTTAACGAAAGTTTGCCGCACCTGCGCGAGGCAATTATTCTTAATCCAACATTTTTTGAGGCGTATGTAAACCTTGGTAATGTGCTTTTTACGCTAAAAAAGCCGCATGATGCCGCAAATACCTATAAGAAAGCAATAGAGTTAAATCCCAAAAGTGCTCTTGCCTATAACGGTTATGGCGTTGCCGTTTTAAACCTCGATGACGATAAGAACTCTCTCAAAGAAGCTGTGGAGGCATTTAGAAAGGCTCTAACTATTGATCCTGGCTTTATGCCGGCGCGGATGAATCTTGAGTTAGCCATTAAGGATAAAGGGCCTTTACACTAGGACTGACTTTAGATAATATAATTTAAACGGAGGTAAAACAAATGGCTGATGAGTATTCCTTCGATGTTGGCTGCAAAGTGGACATGCAAGAGGTGTCAAACGCTATAAATCAGGCGTTAAAGGAAATATCCCAACGTTTTGACTTTAAGGGCAGCAAGAGCACGATTGAACTGGATAAAGGTAAACAGGTTTTGACAATTGCATCTGATGACGAGTTTAAACTTAACAGCGTTAAGGACATTCTGGAGTCCAAACTTGTCAAGCGCAATGTGGTGTTAAAGACGATTAGTTACGGCAAGGTGGAACAAGCAGCAGGGGGCAGTGTGCGGCAGGTTGCCAATTTTCAACAGGGTATCCCTATAGAGAAAGCGAAAGAGGTGGTTAAGCTGGTTAAGGATATGAAACTTAAGGTTAACGCTGAGATTCAGGGGGATACGGTCAGAATTAAGGGTAAGAAAAAAGACGAGCTGCAGTCTGTAATAGCGGCTATCAAAGAAAGAGATTTTGGGATATTTGTTGAGGTTGGAAATTACAGATAAAATGAATTTTTACAATTTGGATATAAGTGACTTAAGGGCGATAGGCAAGGCGCTTCTTGAGATGGTGCCGCTGTACAGGTTTGCTGAGGACTCTGAGGATGTGCTCAAGGTAGGGGCAGGCGGCGATAAGACTTTTAAAATGGATGAAAAAGCAGAGGACATAATAATCACACATTTAGGGAGTCTTGGGGGAGAGTTTACCGTAATTTCTGAGGAAATTGGTAAAAAGGAAATAAACGGAGGAGGGGGCTTGCGGATTCTTATTGACCCTATTGACGGATCTAAAAATGCCGTAACCGGCCTCCCCATGTTTTGTACCTCAATAGCTGTACTTGAGGGTGATAGGGTAGGGGATGTGGTAATGGGCTATATAATAAACCTGATTAGCGGAGACGAGTTTTGGGCTCTTAAAGGGCAGGGCTCATACCTAAACGGCAGACCCGTCATGACACGCCCAGGAGACGATATCAGCGTTATCTTATATGAGTCTCAGAATCCTGGCAAAGACCTGTCTGTGCTTTTGCCTTTGTTTTCGCTTTGTTTCAGAACGCGGTGTTTTGGAGCGACGGCATTAAATCTTGCATATCTATCCATGGGAGCGGTCAGTGTCTTTGTTACCCCGTCCATGTCGAGGACTTTTGACTATGCCGCAGGCTACCTTTTGGTTAAAGAGGCTGGTGGTATTGTAACTGACATAAGAAACCAACCGATTGAAAACATAGAAATCGGGGTTAGAAAATCAAATACTATCCTTGCCTCCGCCAATGAGACTATTCATAAAAAAGCACTTATAGCACTTGGAGTTGTTTGAATGAGAAGGGAAAGGACGGTAAGGGAGGACGCTGCCCTCCCTTAGACCCACCCGCAAGGAGGCCAGCCTCCTTGACCTCAGGTTTTTAGTTGGCGATTGGGTGGTTTGGTTTAATGCTGTATTGGTGTCCTTGTGGGTAGAGAGTTTTTCAATTGGCGTTCCGCCAATTAAAAAGTTTCAATGAGAGCTCCGCCCTCAAAACAGACGAAAAGATTTAAAAAGATTATTGGTTTAAACGCAACACGGTATCATCTCTTAACCAGTCGGTAGGAACAAATAAAACTTAATAACGGCTGCTGTCCAGAATAACGCAAAAACGACACCTTAGGTAGTATTAGGTGTATTGCACAATAGGTTGTGAAAAAAATAAATTTTTTTGTGCTCGACAAATGCCATCTATACTAGGAAATAATGTCATTTCGTCAATTCCCATTAGGTGTAATTCCCTCATCACTACCGGCTTTTCACTGACAGGAAGAAGCACAGTATATAGGAAATCTTTTTTAGAACTTGTAGCAAGAAGAGAGATATGTGATTCCATGTCATCAACTGTTGATAAGGTCAATACGCTTTTCTGTGGTATAATTCTTTCATTAAACATAGCGTAAGGTCTTATAATACTTATGTGCGTTGTGTTAGTTTGTTGTTTAATATCTGGATATTGTGTATATGCAACTGACCACTGTATATAATCAAAAATATATATTTTTACATATTTCGATTCTGGTTTTAAATCGTTGACGTCTCTGTATGCAAAATATGCTGCAATATAGGGAGAATATGTCCAATCAAGCAGTGGTGTAGGAAAACCATAATGTTGAAGCAACGCAATAAACGAATTGTAATTTCCTGCATTACTTATATCAATAAACTAGTCACGCATTGCACAAATCTCACTGTGTATCACAGGGATAATGCTCTGATTATAATAATCTAATGTGTAATTATTATATTTTACGGTACGATGAAATGTGGTTTGAAGTTTCCAATTTGAATCAGCATGCCCTCTACATAAAAATGAATAATTATTGGTGACTATAGTTGTAACCCAATTTTTGTAATCGGTCCATGTATATTGTATATCAGCCATACTTAACCTCCCAAAATATATTAGTACACAAGCACTGACAACTCCATTTGCAAAGTG
>JADFYB010000147.1 GCA_015233245.1 Nitrospirota bacterium
CTTAATAGGAATTATAACACACATTACGAATGTAATAATCTTAATGTATTTTTTAGCCAATACCCTTCTATCCATTTTATTTAATAAAGCTGCCATATATTCCACCCATGCCTTATCTGGGTCTTCCAATAAGCAATGTTGGTAGTTAAAAATATGTCCATTGTGAGGAAATCGTGTATCTGAATTTTCATGAGTCGCATCCCAATGTAATCTATTGTAAATAGACGGTAGAATATTAATATTGAAATTATTAAGTAAAGCTCTATTATTAAATACTTGGTTAATGGTTTCCTCATCATCAACGATAGGGGAAATAGCTTTAAAGAACGCAGGAGAGATATTTACTTTCCATTCTTCAAAATTCATAGTATTATGGTAATGGCTACCATTCATCCATGTTTTAAAATATTTATATTCTTCAGCTATTTTGTTTTTTATCTTTTTAAATTTCATATTAAATCTTCTCCTAGTATTAATTAACCATATGAAAGTAAGACATATAAAACTCAAAAAAGTTTCATAAATTAAATGAACATCAGAAAAATTCTGTTATATTATTCCTTCCCCTCCACAAATATCACAAACGACTTTTCTATATGCAGGAAGGAGACCGTGTGCTCCTAATCCGATAGTGATGTCAATAACTGTTCCTTGCCCCCGACATTTATAACAAACATTGGTATATTCATTATTTAACGCATTATCATCGACTTCACCTGTTCCATCGCAGACAGGGCAAGATATATCGGTGTAAGCAGGTAATAGCGAATTTTCACCAATACCAACGTCAAAACTTTCAATATTACCTGTTCCGTTACATTTTAAACATCTCATAATTATCCCTCCTTTTAGCTGTTTAGTCATTTATTGCTGTAGTCAATATCCGGTGCATGCAAACTTAATTATGTTGAAATACAGCTACGTGAACAGCTTCATTGTCATTTACAAGCGCATAACCGCTAACGTTTTTATTTATAAACCTAATATCCTTCCCAAGTCCCTTCGAATCATATTCTTCTTTTTTTAATTTGTTAATTTTCTGTATGAATTTTCTGATGTTGTCCATGTCATATTTTATAAAGTCAGCTTCCACTCCATCTGTATTTATACAATCAAGGATGTAACTCCGAAGCAGCTTTTTAAATACTTTTGAAAATACAGTCTTAGAGCTAAAAATATCACAACCAGCTATCTTTCCATCGACTAATGCTATAAAGCCGACATAATCACCCTCCTCAAAGTTAAAAGCCTTTTCATAGTTATTAAGTTCCTGTTTTTGGGCTGCATAAATAGCCTCCATGGATTTTGAAATTTTACGTTTAGTTTGACTGTTTGATTTTTTTTCTATGTCTGCCCATATTTCCCTTTGATTAGATGTATAAGATGCATTATTACGAAGATTGTTTAGAATTGAACATGATTTTTTTTTGCGAAGAGATGAATAAAGATAATTTTCACTTGCTGAAAAGGTTTTGCTCTTATATTCCCATCTATTTTCTTCTACACATGATACAGGTATAATCTGTTCACTATTCTTACTTATGATAAGAGAGGCATTTACAATCCTATTTTGTTTGGCACCAACCAACTCCTCCCCATCTATTATTAAAACATTTTCATTTAACAAATTAAGTACTTTAAGTTCTGGGACACTTCCGGAGTCGTTTATTTCAGTAACTAAAAACTTGCCTGAATTGATTGCATCTTCAAGCGTTAAATAGTCATTATTGTTGTTTATAGATGAACTCAAAGGATACAGTGTCAAGTTCTTGTACGAAGTAACATTGCCTAACTGCAAAGATTTAATATGTTTATTAAGTATGTTAATCGATTCGCTCATCTATTCCTCCTTTTTGCAAGCTATATTACTTTCGGTAATGTCAAGAGTTTTATACCTCAACACGTTGACGTTTATCATCATCTTCACCATCATCATCTTCACTCATGAAATCCGGTAGATTGCTAACACCTTTTAATCTGTCTTCACAGTCACCATATAGTCTTTTAGTAGGAATTACAGTTATGTGATACTTGTACAATATGCTTCGTAAAAGGGTACTTAAATGCATATTTTCAGGTGTATCTAAAAAATCTGTAGCTTTGAGTAGTTCTTCAGTTATTAAACCACAAACCTTTATTTCACCCTTTGGAATGTACTCCAACTTCATTATATTTATTATATTCATAATTTTTTCTTCTGTTGGTGCTTTAACTATTTCTTTCACCACATCAAGGGGTGGTAGTATCTTGTTCATTTTTTTCAGGGTATTTGTAACAATATCAACTGAAAAACTTTTTATATCCTGCAAATCTTTTAAAATCATGCCTTTAACATACACAAAGTCTAAATATTCGTTTTCAAAAATAGACTTCATGTAATTTACAGTGGTCTTTTGTGGTTTTGTAAAATCACCCATGACAAAATACACATTATTGTTGAGTGTATAAAAACACCATCCCTCTACTCGTGATATTGCCAATATTTGGTAGTTACCTCTATTTATAGGAGTGCTTGCATAAACTACTCTGTTTCTCTTCGGCTCTTCTTTTAATGCTGTCACCATCGTTATGCCCTCCCTTAAATGTATAATTCAATTAATTCTGTTTTATCTTAATATGAAATTGTTTAGAAAATATGTAAGGTGGATGACAATTCTCAAAAGCAAGAGCAAGTGGGGAAACAAAACCAAAGCATCATCTGTCACTAATGTTGTTATCCAAATTACAGCTTTTAAATATATCACGGTGCAAAATAGAATTAATAATATTAATAACGCATAAAATGATGCTCCCTTTGGGAGTAAAAAGTCTATAGTGTCAGGAGGCGTATCATGAAAGGAGTTAACAAGATAATATGCATGACATCTTTTCTCAGATATTCGTTGGTTTTAGCAATGATGTTAATAATAAGCACAGCATTTGCCGAGAGTAAATCTAATATTCTCAAAACCTATCAGGACAAGTGTTATGATGACAACGGTACAACCCTTGCTTCTTGTACAGGAACCGGTCAGGATGGCGAGTTTCAAACTGGAATAACTTTATCTATGGGAAATACTATTTCAAGTCGTTTGCTTAATAATGAAGATGGGACTATCACCGATAAGGCTACAGGATTAATGTGGTTAGCAGATGCTAAGTGTACACATGCTAACTTGGACAATACTTATGACAATGTAACATCAGCTATCACAGCTATTAATGCTGGTACACAAACATGTAGTGGTAATACCGCAAATTATAAAGATTTCAGACTTCCAACATCTGTTGAGTTGGAGAGTTTGTATCTCATGACAGATGCTGGTACAAAGTCAGAACTATCCACTATCGGTTTCTCCTTTTATGATAGTTGTCTTTGGACAACAACTAAAGATGCCAATAACACAAGTGTTGATGGTGCCTACTTGTTAGGAGCCTTCTACTACCCATATCTTGGCGCTTGGAACGCAACAACAAACACTAATAAAAATGGTAGCTGTGATGCTGTATTAGTGCGTAAATCCGGCACTGCTGTGGAGGTAATTTTAAAGGATCCTGATGATTCTTCGAGGTTCACTGCAAACAGTGATGCCATTACTGCACATGACAGTATTACTGGATTAGATTGGTACCTATCTGTTACTAAATCAGCAACATTTGCTAATGCTCTTGCTTATGCTAACTCTGTTGGCGGTAGGCTGCCTAATAAGAGAGAACTTACTATGATGGTAAGCAACACTCAGAAGGCTCCGGCATTACCTGTTGGTCATCCTTTCTCAGTAAGTGCATCAGCCGTAATATGGTCATCCACCACAGCAAGTGAACTTAAAACTAACGCTTATGTGGTTAATTTAGGCTCAACTGCTACTGTGAAAGTAGCAAGACGTGCTAAATCCACCACAGCATATGTTTGGTTAGTTAAAAAAGAAGTAGTACAAGACAATGTATCTATAAGTGTTTCAGTTACAGGTAATGGTAACGTAAAAGATGGTTCGGGTAATACTATTACTTCTGGTGATGGTGGGACAGGTACTAAATCTGTTACAAAAAACACATCTGTGACATTAACAGCTACACCAGACACAGGTTACAAATTTACAGCTTGGGGCGGTGGTACATGTTCAGGTACAGACAATTGCGTTATTACACCTACTACCGATACAACTGTAACTGCAACATTTTCAAAAGATACTGTGAATGTAAATTTTATAATATCCGGGAATGGGTCTGTAACCGATGCATCCGGTGGTGTTATCGCAACAGGTGATGGTGGAACTGGTACTCAAACTGTTACAAGGAACTCATCTGTGACATTAAAGTCTTTAACACCCACCGGTTACACCTTCGGTGGGTGGAGTGGTGGCTGTGCAGGTACAGGAGATTGTACACTCACGCCTTCGGCTGACACTAATATAACAGCAACATTCACAAAAGATGTGCCTCCTGCTGTAAGTTATAGTGCTAATGTCATAATATCAGGTGACGGTTATGTAACCAATGGTGCTGATAATTCTACTGTAGCATCTGGTGATGGTGGAACCGGATCAGTGTCAACAGTGTCAGGCTCATCTATAATTCTGAAGGCTACGGCGAATGCTAACAACACATTTTTAGGCTGGGGTGGTTTGTGTTCAGGAACAGGTGATTGCACCATTACACTTACATCTAATGTTAGTATAACCGCAACATTTGCAATAACCAATGTGACTGTTAATGTTTCGGCATCAGATGGTGGTTCAATAACGGATGCTTCAGGTAATACTATCGCATCAAGTGGTGGAACTGGTTCAAAATCAGTGATTTCAGGAACTTCAACAACCTTTAAAGCGGTAGCTAATACTAACTACACATTTTTAGGTTGGAGTGGTGCATGTTCAGGAACTGGTGATTGCACAATTACCCCTACAACTAATACGAGTATATCCGCAACTTTTACTCAAACAAGTGTTTCAGTAACAGCAAAAGTGACAGGAAATGGCAAGATTATTAACGCTGTCGATAACACAACTCTAGCAAGCGGGGATGGTTCAAGTTACACTGTTACTGTATCTAAAGGATCTATCCTTAAATGGAAAGGTGTACCAGATAGTGGTAACAGCATGAGTTCATGGGACGGTGCATGTGCGGGTGTTAGTACTGCTGAATGTAGTTTCACCGCTAATGGCAACACAAGTGCTACCGCAGCATTCAGAACATCTCAGTCAACAACTACTAACACTTTAACCTTGGGTTTAACCAAGGTGAATATGGATTACACTTGTACTGGCTCAAAGAACTCTACTTGTGGACAAACTGAAATACAAGGTACTATTAAGGGTTCTGAATATGGTGGTAGTAATTTTAATGCAGTAGTCAGCATATATTTAGATGCAGCAGGCACAGGTACCTTCACGGCTATTGGCACTACAACACTCGCTATGGTTAAAGATGGTAATTCAGGATGGAGGATGAGCACACAATCTTCTACATCAATGTCTCTCAACACATTTACCCTGCATAGCAGCGATAACAAACTGCAGTTGAATGGTACGATTTACAACATCGGCAATTACACTAGCAATCTTGGTTCTTCGCCGAAAGTTAAACTTAGTATTTCGGTTAATGGATCCTATGGCTCCACTGAGGTTACCGCAACTACGAAAAACAGCAAGATACAGTACAACTAATTTTAGATAATAGGGGAGGCCGAAAGGCTTCCCCTATTGTGTTTTATTTTGCAAGTGAAAGGGTTGCATTATTTGAGTATTTCGCAACGGTCTCCACTTAGTATTACTCAAAGAATTTATCGACAATAGTCAGGTCTAATTTAGACCTGACTATTGCATTAGCTCAGCAATCTATAAATAGTGTGGAAGCGAAAGGCACTAAGTGGGTATAAAATAAGCATCTTTAACGAGAGTGTAGTTTACTTTACAATATTTTAAAACACTCGATCTCATTATAGTGTTTTATTAACCAAGCTTTTACCGCTTTAGTAGGACGAATTTTCAGATTGTCTATAATTAAAAACACTTTATGTCCAGAATCCTTTATTATTCTTTTCATAGAGATTTCCAAAATGTATTGGTAAGTTACCATCTCTATCTTTTACAAACCCAACAATATTGCAACGCCCTTAGAGTAAATCAAAGAACATAAAATCCAATGCGCTTATATACATGTTTCTGTTAAAAATCACAGTAGTTACATGATTTGCTTCGTATTCCAACCAGGCATAAAAACACCCTATTATTGGCTGGAGTTGGTTTGAGTTAGATAGAGTTGGATTGTGACATGCACAATTTTATGCACAATGTGTGTTTTGGGGGGTAATTTGGGGTGTTTTTCATAGTACCAAAACGCCTGTATCCCATTGAATTTAAAGGGAAATGCGAAAGAGGGGAGTCGAACCCCTACGGTGTTACCCACTGGATCCTAAGTCCAGCGCGTCTGCCAATTCCGCCACTTTCGCTTATGGCGTTTGCCATCTGCTGAAGTTATGTCCGTGCCACTTTATATTTTCTTTAAAATGACCTCCAGCTTCCCTCCGGCTTTAAGCTTATTTATCACCGCTGTTGCATCTTCTTTTTTCCTATATTTCCCAACATATACCTTATGCCAAAGAACATCTTTGCTCATACTGTCTTTTACAAATGCTGAATAACCTTCCTTTTTCAGGTTTTCAACAAATTTTTTGGCATTGTTTGGATCCTTAAAAGATCCTAACTGTATAGAATAAATACCCTCAGTATTTTCATGTTTAACTGGTTTTTCGGCCTTTGTCTGCTCTGTCGTGGCTTTTGCTTTTTTGGTCTCCGGAGCAATATTTTGGTGTTTTGCTCCAGATGTTGCCCCTGCTTTAGAAGCTGACGCTTCAGAAGATTTTTCTTTGCCTGCTGAGGGTTTATGGTGTACGGGTGCCGGAGTTGGTTTTACAACGGGTTTTATAGGTGGTTTTTCAGTGGCAGCCTCCTCTATGGCTGGTGCAGGTTCCGGCGTTGGTTTCTGCTCTACGGCAGGTGTTGGTTTAGATGTCTCAGGCCGTGTAACTGGCTCTTGCAAAGAAGTTTGCTGTGGCTCCTCCAGAGCTTTATCCAACGCCTTTGGTTCAACTACAGTTACTGCCTCCTGTTTTTTCTGCGAAACCCTGCCTCTGGAAAACAAATACACCGAAACCAAAATCAGCACAAATACTGCTGATACCCCTATAATTAGCAGCTTTTTTTTCTTTGCACGTTCCTCGTTTAGTTTTTGTAAGTACTCCTCAGCATCATCGGCATCTATGGCTGTTATGTCTGGCCCTTCATGGGTTTCATCTTTATCCACGGACTCATCATCCGGTTCCATAT
>JADFYB010000148.1:0-3089 GCA_015233245.1 Nitrospirota bacterium
TTGTAATACCAAGTTGCATTCAGAAGTATAACGAGGCGGCGAGGAAAAAGCGACACCTCCCCTTACAGGGGATTCCCCTTTGGGGAGACGTCGAGGAGCTTTTGACAAAGCCAACGAAGTTAGACGATAGAAGGCAATTTGGTATAATAAGCCATGAAGGCTTAGAAGTGGGTAGAACACCACTCTTATGCCGTCATGGCTTTTTTGTTTTTAACTAATTGATGAAGGGGGTTTTGCTTTTATGCATATGTCAGATGCACTATTGTCACCGGAGATTGGCGTCTCTTTTTGTGCCGCTACGGCAGGTGTGATAGCTTTCAGCTCGTATAAGCTTAAGATAAACACGGAGGATAAATTAGTCCCATTAATGGGTGTTCTCGGAGCTTTTGTCTTTGCTATGCAGATGATTAATTTCACTATCCCATTTACCGGTTCAAGCGGACACTTTGTGGGCGGGCTCTTACTTTCCATTTTATTGGGGCCATATGCCGGTGTGATTACAATTGCCTCGGTGCTTTTAGTGCAGGCACTGTTTTTTGCTGACGGTGGGATTTTGGCGCTTGGAGCTAACATCTGGAACATGGGAGTCTATTCATGCTTTATCGCGTATCCGATTTACAAGTTGATCGCACACAGCAGCAACTCGTCAAAGAGATTGTTTTTTGCCGCAGTTACCGCCTCCGTTATTGGATTACAGGCCGGAGCTATCTCTGTAGTCCTTCAGACATGTCTTTCAGGGCGCACCGAGTTGCCTTTCGGTGCGTTTACTCTATTTATGCTGCCCATACACCTTGGCATAGGAATAGTTGAGGGCGCTGTAACGGCAGGAATCATCAGCTTTGTTAAAAGAGAGCGCCCGGAGCTGCTTACCTTTTCTCATCACAGCGCCAGTAGTTATTCGTTTAAAAAAATCGCCATAACATTCCTTATGACTGCTTTTATAATTGGCGGAGTGGTTTCGTGGTTTGCCTCAAAAGATCCTGACGGACTTCAATGGAGTATCAGCAAGATTACTGGAAAAACTGAGCTTCCCACAGTGATAAACAGTAAACTTCACACTTTTACCAAAGAACTCCAGGAAAAGAAAACAGCAATATTGCCGGACTATAACATTGAAACGCAAAAGAACGACACTTCCAAGCCCAATCAGGAAAACAGCGGTAAGTGGTTTAGTACTGGTAAGTCTTTGTCCGGGATAGTGGGTTCGCTCATGGTTTTAGCATTGTGTGTAGCGCTGAGTTTTGGCATTAGCGCCGTAAGAAAAAGGCATTAGAGAGCTGAAATGATAAGCTTTGAAAAGGAGTATTTTAATCTTGGGTTTATTGATAAATTAGCGTACAAAGACTGCTTCATGCAAAGCATTGATCCAAGAGTAAAAATCATCACCACTGCGGCATTTACCATAGTTGTGGTCTCGTACTCAAAGTATGAACTAACTGGGCTCATGCCGTTTTTCTTGTTTCCTATGGTATGCAGCAGTTTGGGAGATGTTCCTATAAAGTATATTTTAAAAAAGCTCATCTTTTTTAGCATATTTCCACTGTTAATTGGAATTTTTAATCCTCTTATAGATACGAAGCCGGTGTTTTTTTTCATGAATACCAGCGTATCTGGCGGATGGATTTCACTAATCTCGATTTTTCTTAAATTTCAGTTAACTTTCAGCTTTGCCGTTATATTCATAGCGACAACGCCGCTGCCTCAGGTTTGTGCAGCTCTAAAACGTCTCGGGGTGCCGGATATTTTTACGTCTCAGCTAATGTTTCTTTACCGCTACATTTTCGTGTTAGCAGAGGAGACGATGAAAATGCTGCGAGCACGCGGGCTCAGAACCTTTGGTGAGGCTAGCATCAGCATGAGAGATTTTATAAACATGGCTGCTGTGCTCTTTATAAAAACCTGTGAACGGGCTGAGAGGATTTACAGGGCAATGTTATCAAGAGGATTTTCTAACACAATACATTCAATAAAGGACATATCACTTAAAAGTGCCGATTTGTTGTATTTAGCCATTACCACAGGTTTATTAATATTTTTCAGATTGTATGATGTGGCTGCTCTTTCAGGCAAAGCTATAACAAGGGGATTTTTAAGATGAGCCATCATCTGGTAGAGTTCAGAGATGTTTACTATAGTTACCCTGATGGCACTTTGGCGCTTGACGGAGTATCGTTCAGAGTGCTGCATGGGGAATCTGTAGGGATAGTGGGAGCAAACGGGGCAGGTAAGTCAACACTTCTTCTGCACATTAACGGAACAATAACCCCCTCAAAAGGCTCGGTTACAATAGGCGATGTACAGATAAACGCAAAAAACAAACAAGACATAAGAAAAAAAGTCGGCGTTGTGTTTCAAAACCCGGACGATCAACTATTTATGTCCACGGTGTTTGAAGATGTGGCATTTGGGCCGCTTAATTTAGGTTTTAGTAAGGATAAGATAATGGATGTAACTACAGGGGCGCTGTCTCAGGTTGGATGCCTTGAGTTAAAAGACCGGGCGCCGCATCACATCTCTAACGGGCAAAAAAGCAGAGTCGCCATAGCCACAGTGCTTGCAATGTCACCAGACATTCTGGTTATGGATGAGCCGGCGGCTAATCTTGACCCTAAATCAAGAAGATTTTTAATTAATCTGCTCAGAAATTTTTATCACACTAAAATCATAGCCTCTCACGATCTTGATCTTATTCTGGATGTTTGCCAGCGTTGTATTGTGATTAAAAAAGGAAAAATAGCGGCTGATAAACCGGCTATGGAGCTTCTTTCCGACTCAAAATTGCTTGAGGAAAACAACCTCGAATTGCCGTTGACTCTTCAGAGACGCTGATTTGTTGTGTCATACGATTTTATATCACCGGTTTCTGATTCTTGACACAGAAGTGTAAAAATGCTTATTATCAATGATGGAGACAGCAAACGTACAGCTCAAAGACCACCTTGAGGACATACCTTTATCGGAACAGTGGCTTTATGACAACAAAGAAGCCCTCGAAAGTGTTCTGGTAGGGATAGAAGACTCTAAAGCGGGTAGAGTTCAGAAGATAGATCTTGACGAATTGTAGGGTTGGTATTGTTAGAAGTTTTTTT
>JADFYB010000148.1:3189-7289 GCA_015233245.1 Nitrospirota bacterium
TAATTATTTGTACACTGATTTTTTTTTTAATATTTTGTTATCATATAAGTTGATGCCGGAAATGTAATTTTAGCGGCAAAAAATGATTTGAAGGCGGTCAGATGTTTGAAGGTACAACGATTATATGTGTAAGAAGAGACGGTAAGGTAGCAATCTCAGGGGACGGGCAGGTAACATTTGGCTCAACCGTGCTAAAGCATAATGCAAAGAAAATTCGCCGGATGTACAATGATAAGGTCATAGCCGGCTTTGCCGGTGCTACGGCGGATGCGTTTACATTGTTTGAAAAATTCGAGGGTAAACTTGAGACATACCGTGGCAATCTGACTCGTGCTGCCGTTGAACTTGCTAAGGACTGGCGTATGGATAAGATTTTAAGGCGGCTTGAGGCTCTTCTGCTCATTGCCGATAAGGACACAACATTGATTATATCCGGCACCGGGGATGTCATTGAACCTGAGCTTGGGATAGCGGCAATAGGCTCAGGCGGCACATATGCCTTTGCAGCGGCAAGAGCGCTTCTTGAAAACACCTCACTGAGTGCCGTTGAAATTACTAACAAGTCTATGGAAATAGCCGCTGAAATCTGCATATATACGAATAAAAATATTACAACAGAGGAGCTAAATGGATAATCTTACTCCCAGAAAAATCGTAGAGGAACTCGACAAGTACATAATAGGCCAAAACTCCGCCAAACGCGCCGTAGCAATAGCACTCAGAAACCGATGGAGACGCCAGCAGCTGACGCATGAGCTGCGGGATGAGGTACTCCCTAAAAATATTATTATGATTGGCCCCACCGGTGTTGGTAAGACAGAGATAGCAAGACGGCTTGCCAAACTTGCCGCCGCTCCGTTTATAAAAGTGGAGGCTTCTAAATTTACCGAGGTCGGTTATGTCGGTAGAGATGTTGAATCCATGATCAGAGATTTAACGGAAATCGGCGTTAATATGGTTAAAGATGAGCATTTTACTAAAATTCAGGAGCGTGCTCGCTCTCTTGCCGAAGAGCGTATGCTGGATATTCTATTGCCGCCTTATAAGGGCATGAAGGGGTTAAGCCCGTCGCTGGAGGAAAAACAAAAGCAATCTGAGACGAGGGAAAAATTCAGGGATAAACTCAAAAACGGAAAGCTTGATGCAAAGTACGTGGAAATAGATGTAAAGGAAAGGGTTATGCCCTTTGGTGTTATATCAAATATTGGACTTGAGGACCTTGAGATAAATTTAAAGGAAATGCTTGGCAGTTTTCTCCCAGAAAAGGCTAAAAAGAAAAAGATGAAGGTGCCTGATGCCATAGCACTTCTTGTTAAAGATGAGGCTAACAAGCTGATTGACATGGAGGCGGTAACTAAGGAGGCTATCAGCAGAACCGAACAGACAGGAATGGTCTTTATAGATGAGGTGGATAAGATTGCCTCACGGGGTTCATCTCACGGCCCCGATGTCTCACGCGAGGGCGTCCAAAGAGACCTTCTGCCAATTGTCGAGGGAACAACGGTAACAACCAAGCACGGCCCGGTTAAGACAGACCACGTGCTTTTCATAGCTGCGGGCGCGTTTCATGTGTCAAAGCCCTCAGATTTAATCCCTGAGCTTCAGGGGCGCTTCCCTATCAGGGTTGAGCTTGAAGCGCTCGGTAAGGGAGATTTTATAAGGATTCTGACCGAGCCCAGTAACGCTCTCATAAAGCAGTACGTGGCACTCCTTGCTACTGAAAACTATAAACTTGAATTCATTGAAGAGTCCATCGATGAGATAGCAGAAATTGCAACACAAGTAAACGAAAGAACAGAAAACATTGGGGCAAGACGGTTACAAACGGTGCTTGAGAAACTCCTTGAGGACGTCTCCTTTGACGCTCCTGATATGACAGAGGGCAGTCTTGTGGTGGACAGAAAGTATGTGGCTGATAAACTGACAAATATAGTTAAAAATGAGGACTTAAGCAGATACATCCTATAGTAAGTGGAAATAGCCGGAGAACTCTGTTTTTTGGGCTGATATTTTCAGCGGCTGTGGTTTTGCTTGCCGGCTGTTCTACCGCTCCTTCTAAGAAAACATCTGGTGTAAACTATCAGAGAAATGCCTACATACCCAACAAGTATTCCCATGAAGAGGTTCCAATTAAAAGTGGCTCTGTTATGGTAGCATCGTGGTATGGTCCTGATTTTCACGGTAAACCTACGGCCTCAGGGGAAATTTATGACATGAATGCCATGACGGCAGCCCACAAGACACTTCCATTTGGCACAATACTGCAGGTCACAAACCCAAAAAACGGGGCATCGGCAAAGGTAGTTGTTAATGACAGGGGGCCTTTTATTACAGGACGTGATCTGGACTTGTCTTATAGCGCCGCCAAAGCAATTGGAGTTTACGGCCCCGGCACTATGACTGTTGAGATTGATTATCTTGGCAGAGATATGAGGTATGTAAAATACATAAAGGTCTCTGACACTATCGCCTCCTCTGCCTCCCCCTCTGGATACACGATTCAGATAGGCGCTTTTCAGGAACAGCAGAACGCTCTGAGACTGAAGAGCTCCCTTGAGTTTGAGTATAAGGGGGTTTACATAAAACAGATTTCCTCAAATGGTAAGACCATCTACAGAGTGCGCGTTGGAAAGTACAAGGATAAGACCAAAGCCATAGAGTATGCAAAGGGTCTTGCCGAGGTGGGCTACGATACGCTTGTGACAGCGTCTGATTAACACCAAGCCTGCGTTTGATTCTGACTGCGAACTGGTATAAAATAATAAATATGTTTCTATCATTTTTATGTTAAAATAGCCTGACGCTTGAATTTTGCAATAATATAGGAGGCTGGCTATGAGTCTTAAATATTTTTGTACAATAATACTGTGTCTTATGTTTTCATTATTTCCTGTTATTCTCTTAGCAGGAGATGGAGACTCAGAAAGCATGCAAAACGGCAAAGACGAGATGTTACTTGCCAGTAAAGAGAATGAAGAGCAGCTTCTCTATGCTTATTACGGCAATGACGCGACCGTTATTACATCTACGCGATACCTTAAGCCCGTCTCACAGGTTGCGGAAAACATGTCGGTTGTAACCGCAGATATGATAAAGCAGATGAATGCCCACACGGTGGCTGAAGCTTTAAACGTCATAACGGGAGTCCAGGTGGATGAACGTTTAGTCTTTAGTAATTATTCAGCTGCTGGAATTCAGGGAACAGGGTTTGGGTACGTACGAATACTCATAGACGGCGTTACGTTGAACAACCTGACGAGTAATGGTTATTTACTTGGAAACTTGCCGGTTCAATATATCGAAAGAATTGAGATAATCAAAGGTCCGGCATCCTCGTCATGGGGTTCGTCCCTTGGTGGAGTTATTAATATAGTTACAAAGTCCGGAGCTCCCAATAACAAGATAAGCGGAATGCTGTCTTCATCCTATGGGGAAAGAGGCAGCGGGGATTACAGGGGCGAGGCCGGCGGACAGGTTTCAAAACTTAATTATTACGTCTCCGGCACGTATCTCGGTTCAAATGGCTTTACCCCTTATTCAGCCTTAACCAACAGCACCTTCTACACAAAGGAAAAACTGGACTTAACGGATAAAGTTAACATAGTTTACACCCTGGGATACACTAACATCGAAAGAGGAAATGGGTATTATGCCATTCTCGGTAATATATACGGCAACTCAGGGCTTCATGACTTGTTTACCACCCTTACGCTTAACGCCTCACTAACGGATCAACTGTCGCTTTCTATAGGTGGAAGGTATATCAATATTTACGAAGACGATATATATTACAGAAAGGGAAGAACCAGTGACACTTTATATCAGGATCAACTGGATGACGAACATTCCAAGGGCGCCACTGTGACTCTTACCTGGAGGCCGGAGGGCCACACCATAACACTGGGGAGCGATTACGATGACGGCAAAGCTACCAATTTATCAGTAATGGGCGGTGATAAAACCTTAACGAAAACCGCCTTTTTTGTTAACGACACGGTCAGTCTTATTAAAAACGTATATATTACCCCCGGTCTGAGATTCGATGAAATAAGTGCAAACGGGAACTTTCTTAGTCCCAGCTTAGGAATAGCCTATAATCC
>JADFYB010000149.1 GCA_015233245.1 Nitrospirota bacterium
ACCAAGCTACATTCTATCGCCTAACTTTGTTGGCATACTCAAAGGCTCCTCAACGTACTAAAAGTACGCCTCCGTCGCCTTTTCCTTGCCGCCTCGTTATGCTTCTGTATGCAACTTGGTATTAATTTCATACTCAAAAATTTTACTGCAATACGGACAGGTTATCGTAATTTTGTCGTAAGAATTATCACTTTTGGCATCATCCCCTGATGGCAGATTTATGCCGCTTATTCCCCTGCAGTTTGGACACTTTACTCTCTTAAACACTCCCATAGCTTTAGTATATATTAAAATTGGGAGTTAAGTTCAATAGCTGTTGTTGTGTCTGAATTAACATCGATATAAAATATCCAGCATTACCGCTACTATTTTATTTCTTAATTAAGACACTCCCTCCTTTTGAGTGATATACTTGCTCATTTAGAGAAATGTCCAATATCCTCTGAACTAAAATAAATAAACGACTGTGTAGTATAATAATAAAGGTTTAATTTTATGATTATTAAATTAACGGGACATGCGGCTGTAAAGATGAAACTTAGGGATATTAAAATAGCCGATATAGAAGGTGTTGTTAATAACCCGTTATTTGTTGAGATTGACAGGTTTGATGATACCCTCCGTCATTTTATTGGTTATGTGGATGATAAATACTTGAAGGTGAAATGGCAGAGATGGCTGTGTTATAACAAGATTCTCTCCAAAAAAATAATTGGCATAAAACACGCAAAGTTTATATAATAGTGTTATTGAAAACAGTGAGTAAGGGGAATCAGACGATTTATGATAGAGGGCAAGGTACTTGTGCTTGATGATGAGGCTATTGTGCGTATAAGTTGTAAGAGAGTGTTAGAGGCTGAAGGATATAACGTTAGCGTAGCATCATCAGTAAAAGAGGCTGTGACGCTTCTGGAGAAGGAGCACTACGCCCTTGTGATAACTGATTTATTGATGCCGGATGTGGACGGATTAGAGTTCCTTGAAATAATAAAATACAGATGGCCATCACTAAGGGCAATAGTTATGACTGGTTACGGCACTCAGGAGGTAAGACAAAAATCGCTGGCGCTTGGCGCCTTAGAGTTTTTAAAGAAGCCTTTCTTACCGGAGGAACTCATAAGTGTCGTCATGGCTGCCGGTAACGCAAGGACGGACTCGTACGATGATGACTATACACGCATTTAATATTAATTTAAGATATTCATATTTTTTAGAAAAAATGGAGGTTTGAAGCCATGGAAAGAGGCCGTGTTCTCGTTTTAGATGACGATTTAGTAATAACAATGGCGTGTAAGAGGATTCTTGGTGCAGAGGGCTACGACGTCGTGGTTTCAAACACAGGGAAAGAAGCACTCAATCAGCTTGGCAAGGACGAATTCGACCTGTTTGTCTCAGATGTTCGCCTGCCCGACATAAATGGAATAACCGTGCTTAAGGAGTCAAAGATAATTCAACCAAAAACCGATGTGGTTATGATTACCGGCTATCCCACCATGCAAGATGCCCGTGAATCCATCAAGCTTGGCGCTTTTGAGTACATAGAGAAGCCATTTACTCCTGAATTCATGGTAAACATAGCTAAGAAAATCTTTGATAAAAGAGGCTGGGTACTACGACAGTCTTTCATCAATGAGTTTAAAGAGTACGTGGTGCCGCTTAGGGGTGAAAACCCACATGTCTATTATAAAGAGGGGCTGTGGGCACGACCTGTGGGCGATGGCCTGTGGGAGATGGGCTGTGATCTCAGAGATCAGATGGTCACAGGCGAGATGATGTATGTGGATTTTATAAAGGATTTGGATGCCGTAAAAAGCGGCGAACCATTTATCAGACTGCTCTCAAGTTCCGGTAACACTGTGGAACTGTTGTCGCCTATGAGCGGAGAGATAAGAGAGTTCAATCTGAAAGCTAACGACGTGCTAACCTCGCTTGCAAAAGACCACTTGTCTGAGGGCTGGCTCTTGTGGCTTGTCAGAGTTATCCCTATGGAGATATAATCTGCGGTAATGACATTAGTAGAAGAAGATGAAAGCATCCCGGAGGCATAATAATGAAAGGTAAAATTCTGGTAGTTGACGATGACAACATAATAATAAGAAGTTGTAAAGGTGTGCTGGAACCTATGGGTTATGATGTAAGCGGTACAATTAATCCCAGGGAGGCTCTGGAGTTAATCAGGGACAACGACTACGACCTCCTGATTACCGATATGATAATGCCAGGAATTGACGGCTTCGAGCTTATAAAGCGCACAAAAGAATTAAAGCCTGATACCACTGTAATAGCCATGACCGGCTATTCCATAAAGGAAACGATAAAGGACACCCTCGAATACGGTATTATGGATTATCTGCAAAAGCCTTTTTCGCCTAACATCCTTGCCGACACGGTTGACAGGGTAACCAATTTGGCAAGAAAGTTGAAATCGCAGCTTGCAATCACAGAAGAAGATGATGTAGATGGAACTCATAAGATAGAAGCTGTAAATGCCCTTATTAAACAATACAAAACGGTTCCCGGTTCTCTGATAACTGTGCTTAGTAAAACTCAGGAGATTATAGGATACCTGCCTCCGGCTATTCAGAGGTTAATCGCTAAAGGGCTGCGCATTCCCGTAAGTGAGGTACACTCGGTAGTGTCATTTTACCCGTGTTATACTATGAAAGTACGCGGACGGCACAACATACGCGTATGTATTGGGGCTGCCTGTTACGCTAAAAAAGCTGATTCAATAGTTCAAAAACTCTGCAATCATCTCCACTTCGACGAGGACAATGTTACTGATGACAAAAAATTCTCATATGAATTGGTTCGATGCCTGGGAGCTTGCGCCTCAGCCCCTGTGATAGAAGTAGATCACGATACTCACGGCACCGTGGATCCTGATAAAATAACAGAAATTCTGAAAGATTACAACTAAGGGGGGTTATGATTGATGCCACAAATAACGGCTGATGACCTTAAAAACATAAAAGCTGTCTATAAAGACCCACGACAACGTGGTGCACGTGCCTCAATAATGCTTTGCGGGGGCTCAAGTTGCAGCACCAGAGGAAGTCTCAAATTAAAGGAAACTTTTGAAAAGGAATTAAAACAAAGAAACCTCGATTCTGAGGTTTCAATCTACGTAACAGGTTGTAATGGGTTTTGCACCCAATCGCCGCTCCTGACTCTGTATCCGGGCGGTATTTTCTACGAATCACTTACTCCTGAGGACATTATTCAGATTATCGAACAACACATACTCAAAGGTGAGCACTATTCTAAAAGTTTATACTCTACGGGAAAGGACTCGATAGCTGCATTTTCAGACATACCGTTTTTTAAGTTTCAAACTTCACGGGTACTTAAAAACCGCGGGTTAACAGACCCCGACAATATTGACGACTATATAGGCGGAAACGGATACTTTGCCCTGCTTAAGGCTGTGACTGAAACTGAGCCCTCCGCAATAATATCTGAGTTGAAGGCATCAGGGTTAAGAGGGCGCGGCGGAGGCGGGTTTCCAACAGGGCTAAAATGGGAAATTTGTAAAAAAGCCGGTAGCAGCCCAAATAACCGGAATAAGTACGTGATCTGTAACGCTGGCCCCATATCAAGAAACATTTCCGACACAGACCCCCATTCTATAGTGGAGGGAATGGCCATAGCAGCCAGAGCCACTGGTGCTTCTAAAGGTTATATTTATATAAGAGAGCCTGAGCACAGATTTATAATCTCAAGAATGAATCATGCCGTTGCAAAGGCAAAAGAGTATGGCTTGCTTGGCACCAAAATTTTTGGAACTGACTTTGACTTTGACATAGAGGTGGCAACTGGAGCAGGGACATTTATCTGCGGCGAGGAAACCGCCCTGATAAGCTCTCTTGAAGGCACAAGGGGCTTTCCAAAACCTAAACCGCCCTACCCTGCAGTCAGAGGGCTATGGGGTAAACCGACGATTGTGGACAATGCTGAGACGTTTGCTAATGTTCCTCTGATAATATTAAACGGAGCTAATTGGTTTAGGTCGGTTGGTACAGAAAAATCCCCCGGCACTAAAATTTTTACCCTAACTGGTGAGGTTATCAATAACGGCCTTATAGAGGTGCCGATGGGAACCACGCTAAGAAGTATAGTCAATGATCTTGGCGGTGGAATGAAGAAAAAACGTAAGTTAAAGGCCATTCACATAGGCGGTCCAACAGGCGGCTTTATTCCTGAGTCCCTATTAGACACTCCAGCAACCTTCGAGGACATTGTAAAGGCCGGGGCAATCGTTGGCTCCGGCAACATTATAGTCATGGATGACAACACGTGCATGGTAAATACCGCAATGTTCTCTATGGAATTTGCTAAAGGCGAATCCTGCGGCAAGTGCTCGCCCTGCCGGATAGGAACCACGGTTATGTATGATAAGCTTGTAGATATTACGGAGGGCCGGGGCAAACCAGGTGATATAGAGATTTTACAAGACATCGCTTTTGAGGTAAAACGTACGTCGCTGTGCGGTTTGGGACAGACGTCTCCCCTTGCCGTTTTAACTACGATAAAGTATTTCAGGGATGAGTATGAAAAACATATAAATGAAAAGTGGTGTCCGACAGGCCGCTGCAAAGCCCTGACAACATTTAACATAGATGAAAAAGCGTGTAAGGGCTGCACATCCTGTGCCCGAAAGTGCCCGGTTGGTGCTATAACCGGGGAAAAGAAACAACCTCACAAAATAGACCAGACCATATGCATTAAGTGCAGAACCTGTTTTGAAACTTGCACTTTCGGCTCCATACGTATTCTGGGGCAGCAAACCGGCACCAGGGAGGCATAACAATGATAGAGTTAATCATAAATGATAAGAAAATAACGGTTGAAAACGGGAAAACCATACTCGATGCAGCACGGGAAAACGATATATATATACCGCATTTATGTTGGGACAGGAGATTAACCCCATTTGGCGGCTGTAGGATCTGTGTAGTTCAGATAGAGGGGCACGAGAGACTGTTTACATCGTGCTCAACCCCTGCAGAAAATGGGATGGTAGTGCATACGGAGAGCCCTGATGTGCTTAAGGCCCGGCAGATGGTTATGGATCTGTTGCTTGTTCATCATCCCCTTGACTGTCCGGTGTGTGATAAAGCCGGGGTGTGTAAACTTCAGGACTTGGCCTATCAGTATGGTCCTGCTGAGAGTAAATTTCAGGGAGAGAAAAAGCAAGTGCTTGGGGATCTTGAAAATCCATTAATAGATATAAACCCAAACAGGTGCATCTTATGTGGGCGATGTGTGAGAGTCTGTTGGGAACATCAGGGGGTGGGAGCAATTAACTTTATCGGACGGGGATTCACAACAGCAGTAAGTCCACCGTTTGAGGAGAGTTTGAATTGCGAGTTCTGCGGCCAATGTGTTGATGCATGTCCTGTGGGAGCACTTGGCAGTAAGAATTTTAAACACCGCTCCAGAGCGTGGTTTTTAGAGCGTAGGGAAAACATCTGCCCATACTGTAGCGTAGGGTGTACGCTTTCTCTTGAAATTTTAGAGGGTAAAATCCTCAATGTCAGGGGGCTTGACTTCAAGGGCGTCAACGAAGGTGATCTTTGTACAAAAGGGCGCTATGGCTATGATTACATATACGGTGACAGCAGGTTGAGAACACCGCTAATTAAAAAAGACGGGCAGTTCAAAGAGGCAACATGGGAGGAGGCAGTGGCGCTGATAGCTAAAAACATCAGATCGGTGTTAGCTGAAAGCGGTCCTGAGGCAATAGGGGCAATAGGTTCACCACGTTGCACAAATGAAGACAACTACATGCTTCAGAAATTTATGAGAACCGTCGTAGGTTCTGACAATATAGATTCCTCGTCACGTTTTGGATATACGAAAGTACAGATGGCATTTGAGCGGACTTTTGGAATAAGCTACAACCCGGTAGATATTTATGCTCCCCTCAAACACGATGTCACCCTTGTTCTTGAGTCCGACATAACGTCAACACATCCTATATGGGGACTGAAATTCATAGAAGCTGTAAGAAAGGGTAAAAAGCTGATAGTGGCAGATCCGAGAGAGACAAAGCTGTCTAACAATGCCTCGACCTGGGTAAGAATAAAACCCGGTACCTCACAAGCGCTCCTCTACGGTTTAATTAAGAGGGCGTATGATGACGGCTTTCACTTAAAAAATGAAATGACACAGGGGATAGAGGGTTTTAGTGACTTGGTAGAAGTCGTAAGTGCTTTTACTGTTGAGAAAGTGTGTGAAATAACTGGCATGGAAAGAGATGATTTTATCAAAATTTCTGAAGACTACCTTGGCGCAGAAAGTCGTCTGATAGCGATGACAGTTGGTGCCGGAGAAAACTCCAAGAGTGTAAATACGGCAATTGCTGCGGCCAATTTAGTTATGTTCCTTGGCGATGGCCCGGCCTCACTGCAAATCCCTCCGCTTTTAGCAAACACTCTTGGCATGTTGAAAATGGGCGTCTCTCCGTACTACCTACCAGGGTTTAAAAAAATAACCGGAAAACCGGGCAAAGATTTATTTAAAATGCTCTACGAAAAGGGAGCGATAAAGTTTCTTTACGTAATGGGAGAAAATCTAATTGTCACATATCCGGACACAAATAAAATAAAAGAAGCGCTTTCAAGTCTTGATTTTATGATAGTACAGGACATCCAGTTTTCTGAGACGGCGCAACTGGCTGATGTGGTGCTTCCTGCCTCAAGTTGGTCTGAAAAAGATGGAACATATGTGAATTTCATGGGGCTTGACCAGAAGGTCAGAAAAGTGGTGGCACAGACAGGTGAGTCTATGCCTGACTGGCAGATTCTGAGAAACCTGGCCAGATATATGCATAAAACAGTAGGTGCCGACAGTTTGTACGCCTATCAGGATGAGATATCATCAGTCAAGGTTGAGAATGAGACTCAGAAATGGAGATTTGTGAGTGTACCGTTTAAATTTGTAGCTGAGACCGACAACGATTATCCTCTTTATATGGTAACGGGCAATCTTATGCAGCACTCCGGAGCACTTTCCTCGATGTCAAAGAGCCTAAGCCATGTTGTCTCTGATGCCTTTATACAGGTAAACCAGATAGATGCAATCCGTTACCATCTCAAAGATGATGCACAGGCACATGTGGATTCAAGAAACGGACAGACGGTGGTAAAGGTGCGTATAACTGATGAGATACCTCAGGGGATGGTCTTTGCTCCCATACACTTTTCAAAGGCAATGGTGAATGCGCTCACCTTTGAGACAAACGAAGACGCCCCTCCGCTTAC
>JADFYB010000150.1 GCA_015233245.1 Nitrospirota bacterium
AAAAGAGGTTATAGTGCTTAGCTCCGGTAAGAATATTTACCCTGAGGATGTGGAGGCAAAGTATCTGGAGGAACCGCTTATCAAAGAAATCTGCGTTTATGAGGGAAATGACGACAAGGGGGCAGTCTCACTTTATGCGCTCATTGTCTGTGATACAGATTACGCGAAGAAAATGAAAATCCCGTCCATCTATGAAACAGTTAAGTGGTCAATAAACAAAATATCCACCACACTGCCGCCGTATATGAGATTAAAGGGTTTTAAACTCTGGCCGGATGAGCTGCCTAAAACCAGATTAGGAAAACTCCAAAGATATATAATCAAAGAGATGGTAAAGTCTGATACAGTTGACCGCAGCTCTGCTTTACAACACAAAGAGGAACCTACCGGCCCGTACGCTTTAGTTGTGCTTAGGTTAATCAGGGAAATCGCTGAGATTAATACTCCAATAGGAGGCAACGATAATCTTGAATTAGATCTGGGATTTGATTCTTTAAGAAAAATAGAACTAATTGCCGCAATTGAGAAGAGGCTTAAAATCCGCCTACCTGAATCTGTGATGTCAGAGTTGCAATCGGTTGATAGTGTAATAGAGGCGGTATCTAAAATTGCTGTAGATGATGTACAACAAGTACAATTGGGTGGTGTTACTAAAAAAACCGGTTATTCAGAGATTTTGAAGGGAACACCCGACAAAAGCGACCTTATAAACGCAGGATTTTTGGACAGGAGGTATGAAATTTTCATAGGCAAAACGATGAATTCCGTTTTGAGAACCGCATTCAGAATATTTTTTAAGGTAAAATTACAAGGCATTGAAAATCTGCCTGACACGGCTTATATACTTTGCCCAAACCACACAAGCTACATAGATGCTTTTTTTATATCTGCATGTGTGCCGCATGAGGTGTTTAAAAATCTGTTTTTTCAGGGCGACAGTGGCTTCTTCACAGGCTATCTTTCAAGCCGTTTTGCACGCTATGCTCATGTAATTCCGATAGACCCTGGGGAGCATCTGATGCGCGCTCTTACCACATCTGCGTATCTGCTAAACCACTGTCAGTCGCTCTGCATATTTCCTGAGGGAGGGCGTTCTGTTGACGGCACGCTTCAGGAGTTTAAAAAGGGGGTTGGAATTTTAGCTTATGAGTGTGGTGTTCCGCTTGTGCCGGTACTCATCAGAGGGGCTTATGATGTGCTGCCGCGAGGCGCATTTTTACCAAAACTACACACGGTAACTGTAATTTTTGGCAAACCGGTTTATCCTGACAAAGCTGCCGATAAAAACTACCAAAAACTTGCTAATGAGGTAAAAAGTCAAATAAGGACTTTGATGAATATTAAGCGATAGTGTTTAAAACATCATCAGCGTACAGAGCATACACACAGACCAGATTACGTCTGTGGGGAGGTGAAAGTCACAGCTTGAATCAAGCAGCAGGTCTGCTCTTGGTGGGAATTCATCGTCCGAGTGCCACAGGATTAATAAAACAGGAAGACGCGGAAACGGATAAACCTTAAAAGAGACGTCACCATACGTGGATAACTCAGCACCCATAGAAAATCCTCTGCTTAAAAAATCATCCCGCTTGTTGTCATATTTTAGTGCAACCTTATTGAGAGGGAGCACGTGTCCGCCTCTAAAGAATATGTCGCCGCCCTTAATCTCAAGCGGGGAGACAATTCTGCCGCTTTCAGGAATGTCCTTTGCCTCATTTAAGTAAAACAGAGCTGATAGCGTGTAAAAATCCGAAAACCGCTCTGTTACTATCCCTCCTTGCTCACTAAGCGGAGCAATTTTTCTTGTTTTGGCAGATACTGAAAACTCTGCCCCAAATGACTTAACCACATAGTACTCTTCGCTTTGGTTGTAAGAGACGCCACATCGTTTACAAACATCCGTAACACTTAAGCCGCTAAGTGTTGCCCAACATTTATCCTCACTCGGTACCATCAGTTATTTTATAATATATTAATTTCTAAATACAAAAGTTATTTTGGTCTGGCGTGAGTTAGACTAATTCGATGTAGTTAAGAGATTTACTTTGAAACGGCTGTTAGTTTAATATAATGGCGCGGGCTGTGAAATTGTTTTTTGGAGGTTACTCTTTTGGACGAAAAGTACAACGCTTTAAAAATAGAGTCAAAGTGGCAAAAGTTCTGGCAGGAGTCAGGGCTTAATAAGACTGCCTCAGATAGTAGTAATGCAAAATTTTATTGCCTTGAGATGTTTCCCTACCCATCCGGTAAAATCCACATGGGTCACATCAGAAATTATGTGATAGGTGATGTCATCACGCGGTACAAACGGATGCGCGGGTATAATGTGCTTCACCCTATGGGATGGGACGCTTTTGGACTGCCTGCCGAAAACGCTGCCATAAACAGCGGCACACATCCCTCTAAGTGGACTTTTGAAAACATTGAGTACATGAAAGCTCAGATTAATAAAATCGGATGTAGCTATGACTGGGATCGGGAGGTCACAACCTGCAGCCCTGAGTATTATAAGTGGAACCAGTGGTTCTTTATCCAGATGCTTAAACGCGGACTTGCCTATAAGAAAAACTCCTTCGTCAATTGGTGCAGCCACTGTGCCACGGTGCTTGCAAACGAACAGGTGATAGACACTCGGTGCTGGAGATGTGACACGGTTGTAGAGCAAAAGGAACTTGAGCAATGGTTTTTTAAAATCACGGCTTATGCCGAGGAGTTACTGGCTGCCTGTGATACGCTAAACGGCTGGCCACAGCATGTGGTAGCTATGCAGAGAAACTGGATAGGGAAAAGCCGTGGGGTTGAGATGAGCTTCCCTATAGACGGATCTGATTTAAAGATAAAAATTTTCACCACCCGCCCGGATACCCTCTTTGGCGCAACATTTGTTTGCGTTGCTCCGATTCATCCCATAGCCGACATCATAACAGACGATAAGGATGCTCTTAACGATGTGAAATCATTTTACGGGAATGAAGAGGAAAAACGGGGGGTTTTTACCGGTAAGTATGCAATTAATCCGATAAATAACGAAAAAATCCCAATTTATGCCGCTAATTTTGTTCTTATGGACTATGGCACAGGTGCCATAATGTCTGTGCCGGCGCATGACCAGAGGGATTTTGATTTTGCTAAGAAATACGGTTTGCCAGTAAGAGAAGTAATTGTGCGTGAGAAAGATGCCGCCCCCTCAACTGATCTTACCGAGGCATACGAGGATGAGGGCTACCTTATAAACTCAGGGCAATTTACGGGGCTTCATAATAAAACTGCAATTGAGCAAATCGGCCAGCATATAGAGAGTGCCTCTATGGGCAGGGTTGTTACCAACTACAAGCTAAGAGACTGGGGCATATCCCGGCAGAGGTACTGGGGAACCCCAATACCGGTGGTTTACTGTAAAAACTGTGGTGTGGTGCCGGTAAAAGAGGAGGATCTTCCAGTAATATTGCCCGATAACGTCACACTAAAAGGAATGGGAGGTTCGCCGCTTTCCGGAGTTTCTGATTTTATAAATACAACGTGTCCCACTTGCGGATCAGCTGCACGGCGTGAGACCGACACTATGGATACATTTGTGGATTCCTCGTGGTACTTTGTCCGGTACTGTTCGGAAAAAGATGCTGCACCCCTGGATAAGAACAATATAGACTTGTTTATGCCGGTGGATCAGTACATTGGGGGTGTTGAGCACGCAGTGCTCCATCTGCTGTATTCAAGATTCTTTAGCCGTGTTCTGAGAGACATAGGCATTGTGAGTTTTGATGAGCCTTTTAAAAATCTCCTTACTCAGGGAATGGTCTGTAAGGAAACCCTGAAGTGTAACGAGCACGGATGGCTTTTTCCCGATGAAACCCAAAACGGAAACTGCATACACTGCAAAAACCCAGTGGTAAGAGGCCGAACTGAGAAAATGTCCAAGTCAAAGAAAAATCTGGTGACTCCGGATGAAATCACCGGCAGGTACGGTGCCGATACGGCACGGGTGTTTTCACTGTTTGCAGCGCCTCCGGAAAAAGACATCGAGTGGTCCACTCAGGGAGTTGAAGGCGCCTACAGATTTCTTAACAGGTTTTGGAACCTGCTTTATACATATGCTGATAAAATAAAAACTATTAACATAAACCCAGAAAAATTAAGTGGTAAATTAGTCAGAAAAACCCATCAGACAATAAAAAAGGTGACAGGCTCAATAGAGCGTGATTACCACTTTAACACGGCAATATCCGCCCTTATGGAGCTTCTTAACGAAATATCGGCATTTAAACCCGCTGATACGGCTGATTACGCCTCTCTTAAGTTTGCCTTTAAATCCCTGACGCTGCTACTTAGTCCGTTTGCACCGCATCTGTGTGAGGAGTTGTGGGCACTAATAGGTGATGGGAGGTCAATATTTTTAGCGCAATGGCCGGCTTTTGATGAAATTGCAGCTAAAGAAGAGGAAATTGAGCTGGTGGTTCAGATTAACGGCAAGGTCAGGGCAAAAACTATGATTGCTGCCGATTCCGATGATAAAGCAGTAAAAGAGGCTGCCCTTAGCCATGAAAAAATACAGGACTCCATTACGGGCAAAAAGATAAAACAAGTGCATGTCATTAGGGGCAGACTTGTAAACATTGTGTTAGATAATGTTTAAATCACATATAACAATTTCAATATTGGTTTGCTTAAGCCTGTTAGCTGGGTGCGGTTACAGGGTAATAGGCAAAGACTCGTTACCGTTTACCACGGTAAAAATTGGGAGAATTAAAAACACCACACCAGAGCCTAAACTTGAAGATATGTTTTATACGGCTTTGGCCGAAGAGTTTTTAAAAAGAGGCATAACTGTGACTGACTCAGCAGAAAACACTATAGAGGGGGAAATTAACTCGTTTCAGTTAACGATTGCTGCTGAAAAGGTGGGCTTTGCCACTGATTACAACATAACCATGAGTGGGGATTTTGTCTTAAAGAGCATTGACGGGAAAAAGAAAGAGCTTAAAGGAGTGAAATCACCGTTTTATGAGTCTGTCAGCGCACCTGATACGGTAAATGATATAGTAGCGTCAAAAGAAGTGGCTGCGGCAGGGGCAATAAAACGGCTTGCCGCCTCGTTGGTTTTTGAGCTTATGATGTCAAAGTGAGGACTAACGCTTAGCAATGAGCTTAAAGGCACTTCAAGAAGAAAAACAGAAAGGATTCCCGGAACCAGTGTATGTGGTTCGGTATGAGGATCCTTTTTTTGAAAAACAAGCTATTTCTATTATCAGAGACGATGTGTTTTCCATGGACGTTTATGACACCCTTGATACGGAGCATCCGCTTGCGATACAAACTATAGCAGATAGCCTGTGTGTGATGCCGATGTTTTCATCCAAAACTATGGCAACAATCAGAAATGTGCAGAAACTTAAAGCAAAAGAGCTGGAAAACCTCAACAAATACGTATCAAAGCCTGCAGAGGGCTCAGCTCTGTTCCTTTTTTATGCAGTGCCGCGAGGTGGCAGTAAAAAAGAGGATACAACTAAACTTGCCGGTAAGTTTAAGCTGATTGATATGACTCTCGGCGGGAAATATGCCCTAAACGACTGGATAATGGGCGAGTGTGATCGGAGGGGAATCGTTTTGGAGACTAAGGCAGCGGAGTTTCTAAAGGAAATCTATGGCGATGACCTTGAGCTATTTAGTAATGAGCTTGAAAAACTAAGTCTTCTGGGCAGCAAAAAGATCACACTTTCCGATACGTATGAAACTTGTTTTGGCAGCAAAGACTTCAACATTTTTGGTTTTGTCGGGATGATTACAAGGGGCGACACGGCGGGGGCGTTGTCTATGATTGAGGGAATGAGAGATGCCTTTGACGACAAATTTCATGGAGCCGTAAATTATGGTTTATCAAAGGGAAATACTCCGCCGGAGGCTTTTAAAACACACCTTATGCTGCATATCGCCATGCGCCTTAACGCCGATTATCCGCATGAACTGTTTGTCACAGAGTTAAGCAGAGCCTGCAAAAGCAAATGAAACCTGTCCACAACTATGGGCTCGAAGTAGCCTATAATCACGTTCATACTGGAGAAGTTCTTGATTAATTTCCTCCACCCTTTTGGGGGATGCTTCGCCTTTTAGAACACTTTCGAGTTTTTCATAAAGAAAAATGGATAGGAGCTCATCCAATAAATCAGAAAAACGGACTGGGAAACCTTGTGGGCGCATCGCTGTGATCACAGATACACCTTCACGATCGTTTATCTGGATGTACTCGATGCCTCTCATTACATTATTCTTATCAACGCTTATCAAGCCTGATGAACTAGGATACTTTATTTGATTCGCTTTGTGTAAGCGCTGGAGGCTTATTCTAACGTCACGAGACAGAAAATAAGGAAATTTCTTTTCAGGAAAGGTTGAGTCTGTTAAAATGAAGAATGGATCGAAAAGTTCATCGTCTGGAATGTACCCTTTTCCCTGGGCTTCGTAAAAGGCTATTTGGAAATGATAAACGTCAATGATCCAGGAAAGGATAGTCATATCCCTATATTTTTTGGAAACATAATTTAAATTTATCCGTAAAATGGGGCAATCAAACCGTTTGCAGAGCTCATTTTTATAACAATCTTTTTGGACTTGTTGGCTATTGCTATGAGATGGGCCATCAAATTCAACAACGAAAATCGGCTTGAAATCACTATTTACAACGACAAAATCAAAGTGTGCACGAAGAGCGTAACTGTATTGTTTGTCCGAAATGCCGCTATTTTCGATAGGCAAAACATCGGCCACTCGGATTTTAGTGTAAACCTTTAACTCGTGCCGATCTGAAACCCTTTCGAGTTCGTTGAGCGTCTTTTCCTCAGGGTAATTAACGAGTCTTTTTAACGTCACATTTTTCCCTACTGGCTGATGAGTTTCTCATCCCGCCAGTTAAATGATGCTGGATGGTGGAAAACTTATGGCTATGTTTGGCTTGAAAATCATAGGCGTAGCCTCCCTTTGTATCCTCATACTAATTGTATATAATACTTATGGATAATACTGCACATTCTGGGTAAAGTTTTTACAGGACTTTTCTCAAGACACTAAAGCAAGGGCGTGGTCAACGGCGGGGTTTATACCGAAAGCATGGTATTTTAGCGGCTCATTGTTTGCGCGGGAGGCCAGCAAGACAGGGTTGCCGTCTTCTGAGCTATTATCGAAAGCCATGAAGACATCGGCCTGCGGAGCAAACCAGCGTAATTGTTCATGGGACTTGTGATGCCGTTGTATTGCTTTTTCAG
>JADFYB010000151.1 GCA_015233245.1 Nitrospirota bacterium
TATCCCAGCATATAAAACAGAGAAATACTACGTTACGAAAAATGGAGAGGTAATATGGGTAAACGTTATTGCTAATTTGATAAGGGATGAGAAGGGCGCTGTTGTGTATGGGATCAAGATGGTAGAAAATATTACGCATCGCAAGGAAATGGAGAAGAAAATTACCTCATATACGGAACAACTGGAGTCATTGGTTCACCAACGAACACTGGTATTGCTGGATAGCCTCGAAAAACTTCGCTCCCACACTAACGCTATAATACAAGCCATGTGCACTGCCGTAGAGGCCAGAGACCCATACACAGCAGGACATCAACTCAGGGTAAGCAAATTGTCCTGCGCCATAGCAGAGGAAATGGGACTTAGCGATGAACAGATACAAGGTGTGTTGTTGTCATCCTCAATACACGACCTGGGTAAGATATATGTGCCCTCTGAGATACTCAGCAGGCCGGGCAAGTTGAAGACATCAGAGTTTAATCTTATCAAAGAGCATTCGCAAATCGGTTATGACATTTTAAAAGGCATAGATTTTTCTTATCCGGTTGCTCAGATAGTGTTGCAGCACCATGAACGAATGGACGGTTCAGGCTATCCATTTGGACTTAAGGGTGACGAAATTCTGTTAGAGGCAAGGATAATCTGCGTTTCGGATGTGGTTGAGGCTATGGCTAACCACAGGCCTTATCGTGCCGCTCTGGGAGTAGATAAGGCGATGGAGGAGATAGCAAAAAGTAGTGGTTCTTTATATGACAGTGATGTTGTTTCTGCCTGTGTCTCTGTGTTTAAGAATGGCTTTAATTTTACGTAAACGATCCTATAACATGAAAAAATACAAAACATTAATTCTGCATATTTTCTGCAATCATAATTGACGATTTGTTAAGATGTTGATATAATTCTATATACAGGATGTGACACTAAGTCTTTGTGATTTTTAAGGGGTGCTGTTATGAAAGATGACGATAACGACAGGTTGATAGCAGATGATGGCAGTACCGGCATAGAGTGTGAGGATACTGGGGATACTCATAAAGCTGAACCATACAATCCTGCCAAAGTTCGGGTCTCGACCAAGCCAACGATTTTGGCGGCTATAAGAGACAGACTTATGCATAATGAAATAGACTTAAAACCTGGTTTTCAGAGAGAATTTGTTTGGAATGAAACCGCTCAGAGCAGACTTATCGAATCTATGATGATAAAGATACCTATTCCTGCTTTTTATATGGACGCAACCGATGAGGACAGATGGTTGGTTGTAGATGGACTGCAGCGTCTAAGCACAATAAAAAGGTTTGTAATAGATAAGGATTTGAAATTAACAAAACTTGAATTTTTGAAGGAACATGAAAAAAAAACCTTTGATGAATTGCCGCATAATTTCCAAAGACGAATAAATGAAACGGAGTTTACAGTTTTTTTAATAGAAAAGGGAACGCCGGGTAACGTAAAATTTAACATCTTTAAAAGAATCAATACAGGTGGGGAACCACTGTCTCCTCAGGAAATCCGCCACGCACTTAACCAGGGAAAACCAGCGGATGTTTTGGCAGAGATGGCAAAGTATGAAGAGTTTAAAAAGGCTACCAATAAAAGCATTAAAGAGAAACGTATGGCAGACAGAGAGTGTGTTTTGCGTTTTATTTCATTTTATAGAAATTATCCCGAAAGCTATGTTTTTAAAGATTTTGAAAGTTTTGATTATTTTTTGAATCAATGCATGAGTGAGATTAAAACATTGGATGACGATGTTATAACAGATATAAGAGAGAAATTCAAAAAAGTCATGGATGTAGCAAGTGAAATATTTGGAAAAGATGCTTTTAGAAAAAGGTATGATTTAAAACACGGTTTGAATCCTATAAATAAAGCGTTGTTTGAAACATGGTCAGTAAATTTAGCCAGACTTAATGACAACGAATTAGACCAGATTAAATCACGAGCACAACAGTTAAAAGAAATATTTATGAAAAAAATGAATAAAGCGGAATTTGGAAATCTTTTTGCTTCCGGTACAGGAGATCCAACGAGGATAAAGGATAGGTTTAAGGAAATAGATGACATAATAAAGGAAGTGATAAAATGATAAAATCTTTAGAAATACATAATTTTAAGTGCTTTAAAGAGCAGAAGATAGAATTTAGAAATCTTACTTTGCTAACCGGCTTAAACGGTATGGGGAAATCAACCGTTTTACAGGCTATGTTGTTATTACGGCAGTCTTATATGATGGGGTTGCAACAACCTTTGGCCGATACTGAGAGAGGTGGGTTATCATTAAATGGTGGTTTGGTAAAGATAGGCCAGGCAAAGGATGCCATGTATGAGGGTGCTGAGGATGATAGAATAGGCTTTGAATTAAAATACACAGGAGGTGGAGATAAAAGAGTTGTTTGGTTTTTTGAGTATGACCGGAATTCCGACGTCTTGCAGCTTGTCAAAGATAGTGGGACAGTATATCCGGATGGACGGGAGAGGTTATTTCATAATAATTTTCAGTATTTACAAGCGGAGAGAATAGGGCCAAGGATAACGTACGAAATGTCGGATTACATGGTAAGAAAATTAAAATGGCTTGGTACAAGTGGGGAATTTACAGCACATTTCCTTGCTATTCATGGTGATAAATTAGATGTTATTGAACCGTTAAGATATAAGTCATCATTGCACACTGGTGTGACTAGGAAATTACGGAGCGTGGAAATTTCAAAAGCAACAAAATTAAAGTTTCAGGTTGAGTCATGGCTAAGTGAAATCAGGCCTGGAACACGTTTGGAAACGATTTCCGCCCCTGATATGGATGAGGTAGCATATAGGTTTTCCTTTGAAACACAACGGTATGTTACAAATTCCTACAGGCCGACAAATGTCGGGTTTGGAATATCATATACATTACCAATTTTAGTAGCAATATTATCATCACACCCGGTGCGCTATTACTGTTAGAAAATCCTGAGGCACATCTTCATCCACGTGGACAGTTTAAATTGGCATATCTTATAGCTCTTGCTGCAAGTGCAGGTATTCAGGTAATCGTTGAGACGCATAGTGACCATATTCTTAACGCTATAAGGGTTGCTGTATGCCAAAAGGTTATTGACCCGGAAGACGTTAAAATACATTTCTTTCAACAAAGTGAAGATATGTCAGATCTTGCCGCAGAGGTGATTTCTCCCAAATTAGACAAAAACGGTAGAATCAGTGACTGGCCCCGAGATTTTTTTGATGAGTGGGATAAGGCTCTTGAGATATTAATAAATGAAGGGGATATTTAACATTGGCTCTTGATTTAGTTTTTAATGAGTTATTATTCACACCGTTAGCTAAAAGTGTTTATGAAGCAAAAGAAAGGATTAAGACTTTTGTTGATTCTATTGTTTCTATTTCAAAATTGGTTCCAACATGTCGAGTTAAAACATTGAGGGTTCATAACAATTTCCGTGATGAGTCTGTTGCAGATAACTACAATATTTCTAAATGGTTAAGTGATTTATCAGTAGATATGGAAAGGAAACGTTACTTGAAAACTCTTTCGACTAAAATTCCGTTTACAGTGGGCTTGGATGAATATTTGATAGATAAAGTAACTTTGACAGACTGTATATTTGATAAGGCGCCAGCATTAGGACTTTCTATAGCCCATCTTTTGGATACTATTGCTGTTAGTTTTGCTTCTGATGGTATTTGGAACTCTCCGTTTTTAAAAATATCTTGTGATACCTTGTATAATGATGAGATAGTGCCTGAAAACATAGAGGTTCGTAATGTCTCCAATTCCACCCATGTGAGCGAGCATAAACAATGGCTTGAGAAACGTTGTGTTACAAAACCTAAAAACGGAATTGATATATGGAATAAAAGAGGAGAACTTTATCCTTTTTTGAGTTTTTGTAATAGAACTGAAGCTCAGTTAAAATCTATAGATTCCGGCAATCCGGTTATTCACCAGATTCATGAAAAATTAAATACAATAAACAAATATTTTGAAAAACATAGAAGTTTTATTAATCTGAAATTATTTAAATATCGCGTAACTACAGACAGCCCTACAACGCTTAAAAAGTATTGGCGAGAAAGAACCTTTTTCTGTCCAGATGGAGAAAACCGTCTTTTTAGTTTGCATGTCAGATTAACACCGTTTGAAATGCGCTTGTATTTTGGGTGGGATAAGGACACTGTAATTATTGGCCATATTGGTGAGCACTTGCCAATTGTAAGTGAAAATTAATTCCACAATCTCAAAGTAAAACAATGAAGAAATTGTCACTCTTACCCAAAAGACTTTCCCCGGGGGATAAGATCGGTGTTGTTTGTCCGTCAAACGAAATTGCTGGCCAAAAACAAACAGAGGAGCTACGAAGGGGTATTAAGTTTTTTGAAAACCTTGGATTTAAAGTTGAAAGAGGTAAGAATCTCTGTTCAGCAAATCCACAAGACAGAGCAAATGACATAAACGAGTTTTTCTTAAACCCTGATATTAAAGCAATATTTTCGGCTCAGGGTGGCGATACATCTGAAAGGGTACTAAAGTTTATTGACTGGAGCGCAGTAAGTGAAAATCCCAAAATCTTTATGGGATTAAGCGATGTTACGGTATTTTTAAACGCAATATACACAAAAACCTCACTTATCCCATTTCACGGCGGCGATGTCAGATACCACTACGGTAAAAACCCTACTGAATACGATAAGACAGAGTTTACAGACCGCCTTATCAACGGCTGTACCGGCAAAATAAATCCCTCAGGTGACAGAAAAACTATCCGAGGTGGCAAGGGTTCAGGGAACCTTCTGGGCGGTAACCTCAGATGTCTCCTTAAACTTGTTGATACACCGTTTTGGCCTGACTTTACCGGAGCAATCCTTATGCTTGAAGCCCTGACAATGGATGAATTACGCTGTGTTGAGTATCTTAAAATTTTGCGACAAAAAGGAGTCTTTGATAAAATCTCCGGAGTGATTGTTGGCTTTGTCTATTCGATGGAGATTGAAAAGCCTGATGCGCCGCAGATGGAGGATATTTTGTTAATGGAAACCAGAGACTATAATTTCCCAATTCTAAAGGTAAGGGACTTTGGCCACGGCTGCCCCAACACGGTTTTACCCATAGGCGCCCAGATAGAACTTAATGCCGATAATCTAACCTATAAGATAGTAAGCAATGTCATTTAGGAAAAACCCACTCTGGTATTAGATTTAGCAGCAGCCTGAGCTTTCCGAGCATCCGCATGTTGGCTCCCCGCCTCTTATAATACTGTTAATTAGCGCAGTAGCACATCCCACACCTCTTTGCACACTTAAAGCTCCAAATGCGCAATTTGTTACGCATGCTCCACACTCCATACACTTGTCACTGTCTGTTATATCGGCTTTACCTGCCTTTATTTCAAACACCTCGTGAGGACACACGTTTACACACATGCCGCAGCCGGTACATTTGTCTGCATAAAATTCAAGAGTTGAGACATTTGACAGATATTTCATATAGTCCTCCACAGGTTTATTTTATATAGTGCCAACGCAACGATGCTTATAATTGCTGATATTATATAGACAGGTACGGCATATTTCAGTTCTTTTTTGACTCCTGACATACCGGTAAAAGTTGTGGCACCGGTAAATTGCAAAGCTATGTAAGAGCTTATCCCAGGGAAAAGCAAATACGAAAAAAGAGTTAACTCAGAAGATGTGGTGTTTAGCCAGGTAAACAAAAATCTTGAAATCCAGACCATAAAAATACCGACTATCCAGCCCTTCACGGCAAAGGATTTAGATGGGATGACAGGTAAGAGCACTGGCGTTATAAATGCTCCTGAAAGTATAGCAATCAGACCAACAATAAAAAACGGAAACGCTCCCTTTGCGGCATCGGCAAAGTTAATTCCTGATGCAGACAGTCCAAAAAATAAAAATATTATTACCGCATAGACCGCAAAGATACGCATTGCCGGAATTATTTCCATGGGAGTAAGGATTAACCTGTCAATTGTTGAAAAACTCACATTACGCATGGCTTTTGTCGCTACACAGCCGGATTTAATATAATCCTTAAGGTCACTGGCATATACGGGGCCAAAAAGCACCTGAAACCCAGTGGCTTTCTTAACCATATGGGCACTGACTCCTGGAGCGCCAAGTTGAGGCACTATGATTTTTCTATGGGTTACTATGCTTGTTAGTTGAATTTTTAAAATTCTGTTAATCATCTCCTCAGTACCAAATGTTCCCTTACCTGCTGCACACCACACATTAATCCCCTTAGTATCCAAAACCATTATCCACACATCTTCACAGCTGAGAGACTCTCTGACTTTATCAAAGGTAAGTTTATAATTTGCCGTAACAACGACATGTGAGTTTTGATCAGGGTTTCCAACGGCATATAGCCCCGGAGTTACCGTGTAACTGTTTCTAAAGCCGCTTATTCTGCAAAGTAGGTGTTCTAAAAGCTCAGACTTTGTAATCTCTGTTGACACCTTGTAAGCAATACAGGCAGGAGTGTTAACAGTTCCGGTTATCCATTTCTTATGTTGTAGGGTTGCCTCCGGAACTGCTAGGACAGGCTTTTCAGCATTACAACCACAGCCTGTGCTACTATGTTTTGGCACACAGCATTCATTTTTTAGATTTGCGGTATCCAGTGACTTATCTTTTTCCATAATTTTTGTTCTCCTTAAGTTACATCTTTGACAATAGTGCCAAGTTGTCCTTTTATAGTATTAACCAAACTCTCTACACGGGTAAGAGTGATACAACAAACGTCTCCGTCTTTTTCCCATACACTTACTGCAAACTTATCTCCACCCTTTATTTTTGCTTTTTCGCGTAAATCTTTGGGGAGCACCATCTGTCCCCTTTCATCAACACCTACTATGGCCTCAACTCTGCAACACGTATCAGTTAAACACATACTGAAATCATCTTTTACGTCACTTTTGTCTTTTTTCACAACACCTTCCTTTTATTAATTATTCATAATATTCTGATTTAACTGATATTACTTACTATGCTGATAATTCTTATTTTTGTCAAGTAAAAATTTTGTGTTTCTATCTGTGGTTTGTTTTATTCTCTTTATCCATTCAATTGATGCTATATCGTAACCCTTGAGGGATAACTCTGATTATTCTATGCAGGCTTGCTGAAAGGACACTGTTTATCTATCACTCCTGCCATATTCCCTGCCAGTTGTTATTAGGGGGGAATTCTTTGAGGTGTTCTG
>JADFYB010000152.1 GCA_015233245.1 Nitrospirota bacterium
AGGCATTCATAGCGGACAGGATATTAAAGGAAATCCTGAGCAGACTAACATTTATCGAAAGAGTGGGGCTTTCCTATCTGGCGTTAAACCGGATGGTGTGGACACTTTCGGGCGGTGAGGCACAGAGGATACGTTTAGCAACCCAACTTGGGGCAAAACTATCAGGGGTGTTGTATGTCCTCGATGAGCCCAGTATCGGGCTGCATCCGCGTGACTGCGCTAAACTAATAGGAACTCTGCAAAGTATTCGCGACAGCGGTAACACGGTCATTGTGGTTGAGCATGATGAGGAGACAATTTTAGCCTCAGACGTGATTGTGGATATGGGGCCTGGAGCCGGCACAGTGGGTGGATACGTAGTGTCACAGGGTAGTCCTCTTGAGATAATGAAAGACGAAAACTCCTTGACAGGAGCATATCTCTCTAAAAGACTTTCAATCCATGTGCCGCCGCAAAGAAGAGCGCCGACAGGTTTTATAAAACTCACAGGTGCTTGTGAAAATAACCTTAAAAACGTGGACGTCAATATTCCTCTTGGCGTATTTTTATGTGTAACCGGAGTGTCGGGTTCTGGAAAAAGCTCCCTGATTCTTGACACCATTTATCCAGCCCTTTTCAATGCCAACTACGAGACTAAGTTAAAAGAGGGTAAGTATGATGCCATAAGCGGCGTTAACGAGGTTAACCGTGTAATTTACGTCGATCAATCGCCAATTGGTAAGACACCTCGGTCAAACCCATGTACGTACATGGGGATGTTTACACACATACGGGAGCTGTTTGCGGCGCTTCTGGATTCCCGCACAAAGGGATACAGCTACTCCAGATTTAGTTTTAACCTAAAGGGCGGACGCTGTGAGTCCTGTAAGGGGGCTGGGATAAAAAAATATGAGATGCACTTTCTGCCGGATGCTTATGTTGTGTGCGATATGTGTGGCGGTAAGAGGTTTAACCGGGAAACTCTCCATATAAAGTACAAGGGTAAGAGCATAACCGATGTGCTCAGAATGACGGTGAGTGAGGCGCGGGAGTTTTTTCTGCCCGTACTTACTATAAGTGAAAAACTGACATTGCTTGAGGAGGTTGGGCTTGGTTACATTGCACTTGGGCAATCTGCCAATACACTATCCGGCGGTGAGGCTCAAAGGCTCAGGCTTTGTCGGGAGTTATCCAAAAGAGCGACCGGACGCACTATCTACATTTTGGATGAACCGACAACGGGGCTGCATTTTATTGACGTTGACAGACTTCTGAAAATCCTTCACAGGCTAACTGATTTAGGTAACACGGTGGTTGTCATAGAGCACAATCTTGACGTTATACGGGCAGCCGATTATGTTATAGATTTGGGCCCTGAGGGGGGCAATCTGGGCGGCCACGTGATAGCTGAAGGCACACCTGAGGAGATTTCATCAAATGAGAATTCATACACCGGCCAGTTTCTGAATAAAACGAAAAGAAGAGATAAGTAAGGATAAGTGTGAGGTTTAAGTGCTTACAGGCTTCCCCTAAGAAACCCTCTCTTTGTCATCTTTATCCAAACTATGGAATTTAAATTAATAAGTGAATTTGAGCCAAGAGGTGATCAACCGGAGGCTATAGAAAAACTTGCAGAGGGCGTTGGTAAGCATCCTCATCAGGTTCTCTTAGGTGTAACCGGCTCTGGCAAGACCTTTACGATAGCTAACGTTATAGCTTCTGTCCAAAAGCCGACCCTTGTCATAGCCCACAATAAGACGCTGGCCGCTCAACTATACGGAGAGTTTAAGGAGCTTTTCCCGGAAAATGCCGTGGAGTATTTTGTCAGCTACTACGACTACTACCAACCAGAAGCTTATATCCCTAAGACAGACACCTACATAGCCAAAGATGCAATGATAAATGAAGACATTGACAGACTGCGTCATAGTGCTACAATGTCAGTACTTGAGCGCAGAGACACCATTGTTGTTGCCTCAGTTTCTTGCATATACGGCATAGGCTCACCGGAGGACTACCTTGGGATGCACATAATAGTGACCGACGGGGAGCCACTTTCGAGGAAGGAGTTTTTAAGGCGGCTTTCCGAGCTTCAGTATAACAGGGTGGAGGTGGATTTTAAACGCGGTACATATCGGGTCAGAGGGGATACGGTTGAAGTTTATCCGGCTTTTTCTCTTGATAAGGGAATCAGGGTTGAGTACTTTGGTAGCGATATAGACGCTATTTATGAATTTGATCCGCTTACTGGCCAAAAAAGCAGAAGACTCAGAAGTGCCGCCATTTATCCGCGCTCTCACTGGATAACTCCAGGCTATAGAATTGAGCCAGCCCTTAAGGCCATAAAGGTAGAGATGCAGCAGCGGGTGGACTATTTTCTGAAAGAGGGTAAAATCATTGAGGCACGGCGTATTGAGCAGCGGACCCTGTTTGATCTTGAAATGCTGAAAGAGTTTGGGTTTTGTAACGGAATAGAGAACTACTCACGCCACCTAAGCGGCAGAGCGCCTGGTGAGCCTCCGTACTCACTGATAGATTATTTTCCGCAGGATTTAATGATAGTAGTAGATGAATCACATGTCACAATTCCTCAGATAGGCGGCATGTACGAGGGGGACAGGTCACGCAAGCAAACGCTGATTGATTATGGTTTCAGGTTGCCCTCTGCGCTGGATAACAGGCCGCTAAAATTTAACGAATTTCAAAAGCGGATAGATAACATTATCTATGTTTCAGCCACTCCTGCAGAGTATGAAATAAAGAAATCCGAAGGACGCATAGTAGAGCAAATCATAAGGCCAACCGGATTGATTGATCCACCAATGCTGGTGCGTCCTGTGGCGGGGCAGGTGGATGACCTTGTTGAGGAGATACGGGCAGCAGCCTCCAGAAACGAACGAGTTCTTGTCACAACATTGACTAAAAAAATGGCAGAAGACCTTTCCGAATACTACAACGATATACAAATCCGCACTCGGTACTTGCATTCAGACATAGACACGTTGGATAGGATAAAGATTCTGCAAGACCTGAGGATGGGTTTTTTTGACTGCCTGATTGGAGTTAACTTACTGAGAGAGGGACTTGACCTTCCTGAGGTATCCCTTGTTGCCATTTTTGATGCCGATAAGGAGGGGTTTTTACGATCAGAGAAATCCCTGATTCAGACCTCTGGCAGGGCAGCCAGAAACATTAACGGTAAGGTGGTTTTGTATGCCGACAGGATTACGGGTTCCATGAGCCGCGCCATGGAGGAGACAAACCGGCGCAGGGAAAAACAGCTTAAATACAATGCGGAGATGGCAATTACGCCAACCACAATTAAAAACAATATTAAAAACATCCTTGCCTCTGTCTATGAATCTGATTACTGGACAGTGCCAACAAGCGATGCCGCTGATGTGGTGGCAGGGGAGGGTGGAGTGATAGATGAGGAATCAATAAGAAAACTTGAGAGCCAGATGAAAGAAGCCGCTAAAATACTTGATTTTGAACGCGCTGCAATATTAAGGGATAAAATAAAAAATCTCAGGTCAATGTAGTATAATATTGTTGTCTTGGATAAAGTCAGTTTAATGAAAAGATGTCTTAGGCTTGCAGCAAGGGCGGCTGGTAAGACAAGTCCAAATCCTATGGTTGGGGCATTGCTGTACAAAGATGGGAGAGTAATATCTGAGGCTTATCACAAAAAGGCTGGCACTCCTCACGCCGAACCTCTGGCAATTGACAAGGCTGGTGAGCAGGCAAGGGGCTCTACACTTTTTGTAACTCTTGAACCATGCTGCCACACTGGCAAACGAACTCCCCCCTGTACGGAGCGTATAATATCGGCAGGAATCAAAGATGTCTGCATTGCTATGCTTGACCCTAATCCTAAAGTGGCTGGAAACGGAGTCAGGATTTTAAACAATCATGGCATAAAGACAGAGGTGGGGATTGTCAAAGAGCAAGCTCTGGCACTCAATGAGTTCTACATAAAGTATATAACCACGGGGTTGCCATTTGTGATTCTGAAATCCGCAATGACGCTGGATGGTAAAACGGCAACACCAGATGGTGTTTCAAAATGGATAAGCTCTGAAAAATCCCGTCTCCTTGTGCACAAGCTGAGAAGTTCCGTTGATGCAGTTGTAACGGCAATAGGCACCGTAAAAGCAGACAATCCGAGACTGACAGCCCGCATAAAAGGGGGTAAGAATCCAATACGAGTGGTGATTGACCCACAGTTTGAGACTCCGCCGGATTTTAATGTTATGGCCACTCCTCCAAAAACAATTTTTGTCATTCATAGGGGGGGAATACCGGAGACAAGGCCACAGGGTGATATAGATTACTTGTGTTACGACAGCAGCAAGGTGGACATGCGCTGGCTTATGGCAGAGCTCGGCAGACGTGAGATTGCGTCGGTTTTGATAGAGGGAGGGCCTTCACTTGCAGGGTATGCGGTAAGTGCAGGGGTGGTTGATAAGATAATGGTTTTTGTTGCTCCTAAAATAGTTGGCGGCCCGGGAGTTTATACCCCTGTCGGAGGAAATACCTTTCTTCCTCTTGACGTTGCCCATAAGGTTTACGGTATAAAATCTAAGAAAATTGGAACAGATTTGCTAATAGAAGGATATTTCAATAAAAAACTATAAAATAAGGTTAATACTGCTGTGAAGCCTCTTTATATTTTATACATGTTTTGTATAAAATATTGTAACATATCATAATACAGAAGAATATGAAAAAAGAACTTTTTGCAGATAGCTCTATAGACCCTTATCTAAACAGGACACGTGTGCTTTACGTGGAGGATGAGGACATGATAAGAGAAAGCATGATCCGGATTCTTAAGCGGCGTATACACACTATCTTTGCTGGCGCTGACGGACAAGAAGGGCTTGAGCTTTTTAAAAAGCATAATCCGGACATAGTGATTACCGATATAAGAATGCCTCATATGAGCGGCATAGAGATGGCACAGGGTATCCGGGAGATAGACGAGGATGTGCCTGTTATACTGACCACAGCCTACAATGATGAGGATTTTTTTCTAAAGGCTATAGAGATAGGTGTCGTCAAATACATAAAAAAACCAATAAACAGCACTGACCTTTTTTCTGTTTTAGTTAAGGTAGCAAAAAGCATATCTCAGCAAAAAGAGATAGACGCTAAAAACGAATTTATTAAAACAATCCTTGATAACAATCCTGCATTTTTATTGATAACAGATGAAGAAGACATTTTTTTTATGAATAAATCTTTTTTATATTTTCTGGGTTATGACACTTTTGATGAGTTTAAGAGTAATGGGCTTAACATAAACAGGTTCTTAGTGGTAAAGGATGATGCTTTCTATAAAAACAAATCCTTTACGGGGTGGATCACTGAGGTGATTCACGGAAAAGAGAAGCAGTACATAGTGTACCTGGCTGGAAAAGAACAGCTTAGGAGCGAGGCAGGAGCGTATCTGATAAGCGCCACTCAAATACCTGAGATTCAACATACAGACCGGTATCTGATAACCTTTACCGACATATCTGGTATAGAGAGTGAAAGAAGGCGGTTTCAGGATATGGCTTGTAAAGACCCGCTGACATCCATTTTCAACAGGAAAAAATTTGAAGACGAACTTGAGAAAGAGATATTACGTACTGAAAGGTATAAGACTAATTTAACTATGATGATTTTTGATATAGACCACTTTAAATCAATAAACGACACTTACGGACATCAGGCAGGGGATGCAGTCTTGAGGGAGCTAACAGAGATAGTGTCGGCACATGTCAGGAAAACCGATATATTTGCGCGTTACGGAGGCGAGGAGTTTGTAGTGATAACGCCCGAGACTACTTTGATAGGGGCAACAGAGCTTGCAGAAAAGCTTCGGGAGTTGATTCAGAAAAATAAATTTTCCCACGGCGGACACGTTACATGCAGCTTTGGCGTTTCTGAGTATATGGGGTCGGAGTCCTCACATACGTTTATAAAGAAGGCAGACTATGCCCTTTACATTGCAAAGAATAATGGCAGAAACCGCGTTCAATTTGTGGAAAAGGAACATTCACTTGTATTTAATCTGCCTTTCTAATTGCCAAAAACTCGTGCAACAAAGACACATACCGAGTTGCAGTCAGAAGCATAACGCGACGGCAAGGAGAAAGCGACGGAGGCGTACTTTTAGTACGTTGAGGAGCTTTTGACGAAGCCAACAAAGTTAGGCGATAGAATGCAACTTGGAATCAATAAGAGAAAAGCATCTCGTAGTTAATCTGAGTTGAAATAAATAATTAAAATCCCAAATAATGAAAGAATGACCATCAATGTAAGTGAGGGATTAACACGATCTGAGGTCCTTTTTACTCTGAAAGCATTCAGGGCAAGCCCCATTAAAGATGCGACAAGGGTGGCATTGAGGGAAATATACGCATTTAGTATCAAATCAGGGTCCCAAAACAGACGCGCATGATGGCGAACACCGTTAGGATCAAATATCGTGGGCTGCTCAGGCATTGCCCTGCTTATATATCCAAGGGTTAGCACAAACAAAATCCAGCAAACCGCAGAAATAATTTTCATAGCACTTTTAATGTTGTCCCTGCGTTTACGCCTGTGCACCGCCTTTGGTTCGATGTTCAATTCCATATGACCGCCTCCTGTCGTATGGGTTTAAAATCACATCGCTATAAGCTAACCAACAATACCGTAGTTATATTTTAACAAATATATTACAAAATGGCAAACATTTTTTTACCCTACCACCCAAACTGAGCAATCTCTTGCAAGATGTATCAACTTGTTTGATGTGCTTCCGTAGAGAAACTCCTCACGTTTTGAAATCCCGCGCCTTCCTGTCACTATAGCTGATGCCTGAGAAATTTTTTGCTCTTTCAGTATGCACTCAGCTACAGTTGGTTCGTCTCTTAACACTACCTTTACACTTATTTTGTTTTCACTTATGCCATTTTGAACTAACAATTTCTTATATCTTTCAACAATCTTTGAGCTGTCCTCAACTGCAGCCGCTATGAACTCCTTACATTCTATATCACAAACAAAATCATCGTCTTCAAATAAGTTGACCACGTGGAATAAAAAGAAAGTAAAGTCGGCGCTGTTTCTAAACATCTCACAAATGAAAGATATAGCTCTGCCAGAGCTTATGCTGTTGTCAACAGCAATTAAAACCCTCCTTTGCCTGGCCAAATGTAACAGAGCTTTATTGTCACCTATACATTCCAT
>JADFYB010000153.1 GCA_015233245.1 Nitrospirota bacterium
ATAACCCGGACCTGCGAATAGCTATACTTAATATTGAAAGGTCGCAGGCGCTGTATCGAATCAAGCGCGCAGATCTTTTCCCGACAGTTAGCGCATCCGGAGGCGGAATAGGAGAGCTTGTGCCCGCGAGCCTCTCTACTACCGGACAGTCCATTACAGAGCATCAGTACAGTGTTGACCTCGGGTTCAGTGCTTATGAACTTGATCTTTTCGGTCGCGTGCGAAGTCTTAAAGACCAGGCGCTGGAGCAGTTTTTAGCGACAGAGGAGGCACGCCGCAGTACGCAGATCAGCTTGGTTGCCGAAGTTGCAAACGACTACCTGACCCTTGCATCTGATAAAGAGCGTCTAAAAATCGCTCAAGACACATTTGAGAGCCAAAAGGCGTCGTACAACCTTATCAAGCGGCGCTTTGAAGCCGGTGCCTCCTCGGAGCTGGATCTCCGTCAGGTCCAGAGCAGTGTTGATTCTGCCCGGGTGGACATTGCCCGCTTCACCAGCCAAGTGGCCGAGGACGAAAACGCACTGGCACTGGTGATTGGCTCTCCGGTGCCGGTTGATCTCCTGCCGTCCGGGGTTAGTGCGATTACCGCACTGAAAGAGCTCAGTGCAGGTCTGCCGTCCTATGTGCTTCAACGCCGCCCCGACATCGTGCAGGCAGAACACCTCCTTAAAGCCGCCAACGCAAATATCGGCGCCGCACGGGCGGCGTTTTTCCCAAGCATTACGCTCACCACAAGCATTGGTCTTTCCAGCGATCAGTTATCCGGACTTTTTAAGGGGGGAGCTGGATCATGGACCTTTAGCCCACAAATTACCCTGCCGATCTTTAATGCAGGGAGAAATCAGGCCAACCTGAAAGTGTCGGAGGTGGACCGAGAAATCCTCCTTGCTCAGTATAAGAAGACTGTCCAGAACGCCTTCAGGGAGGTGGCCGACGCCCTTGCACAGTATGGTACCCTTGATGCTCAACTGGAGGCTCAGCAATCTCTTACGGAGGCAACTGCCGCAAGCTACCGCCTATCGCAAGCGCGCTACAAAAATGGCATAGCAAGCTACCTGAATGTCCTGGACTCGCAGCGCTCTCTTTACAGTGCACAACAGGGGCTGATTTCCATTGGCCTTTCCAGGCTGGTCAATTTGGTGACACTTTACAAGGTGCTTGGTGGAGGGTTGTAACGGTTACGCGCTGCTCGTTAACAAAAAACGATATAATGTTACACTATGGCCAGTGGTGTTGCTAATACAAAGTAGCAACCTAAAGAGTACTATCTCTAAAAATTAAACAGGTGGTGTAATAGTTACAACTTAAGATGATTTTATCTTAATATCCTCATCACTGCAATTTTCTCAAAATTGCTCTTACAGGGGAACCGTCGCTGCCAGCTATTTTTAGCGGAAGGCATACGAGGTCGTAGTTGCCCTCTGAGACTTCTGATAAATCAAGGCTTTCGACTATCCATATATTTGCGCTAAGCAGCGTCTTGTGTACAGTCTCGGATTTACCACACTGTGCGATTGAGTAATAATCAATTCCGACTAAAGTGATTTTGCGTGAAACGAGATAATCGGCTCCTTCTTCTGTCAGATAGACATAGTTTTCATAAAATTGCGGTCTCTTTAAATGTTCTGTCGAATTAATCGTTTTAAACAGAATCCTTTGTCCATTTTTTATATCTTGTTTTTTAAGCTCATCTGCCTTTATAGATTCCCTGTCCTTTATGCAGATTACTCTTGAGGGGCCTACCGTGGTTGTTATCGGCATCCGGTCTATTGACAGGCCATCTTTGATGAAATGCAGCGGACTGTCCATATGAGTGCCAACATGGACGCTCATGGTAACTTCTGAAAGATTCATTTTGTCTTTTTCCATACTCTGTTTTTTTCTAATGTAAAAAGGCAGATCCCCCCTCCACACTACCATATCCGAACTAAGTGTTAGTGTTACATCAATCCATGGGTTTATCGGCACAGGTTACCTCCCTATTCTTTAAAACATTATGGTCAATACATCTAATAACTTTTACATACGTCTCACCCATTTTCCAACTGTTACAAACTGGCTTTCTCTTCTTCATACATGCATCTTCTATTATATAGATAACAAAAAGCCATTTTATCACTAAAAATATAAAACAGTAAATACATCCTTTTTATATAGTTTTTTGATGAGGTATTTCGATTTCTTGATTTATTTTCTGGTTCATGTTAGCATAACTAAACTATTATCAAAATTATTAAATACACATTTTGAATGTTAGGAGGATAATTATTATACAGCTGCAATCAGCAGACATATACAAATGTCCTATAACAGAGATGGAGTTTGTGCTTGTAAAAGGTGGGTGTTATAAGATGGGAGATACATCCGGCGATAAATATGAGGATGAAACACCAGTGCACGAGGTTTGTGTTGATGATTTTTACATAGGGAAATATGAAGTAACTCAAGGGCAATGGACTAAAATAATGGAGTGCAATCCGTCATACTTTAAAAGTGGAGATAATTATCCTATAGAGACTGTGAGTTGGACTGATGTAAAGGAATTTATTAATAAACTAAACGAAAGAACAGGTAAGAAATATCGTTTACCAACCGAGGCTAAGTGGGAGTATGCAGCCAGGAGTGGCGGTAAAAAAGAGAAATGGGCAGGGACTAATGATGATACTAAGTTATGTAATTATGCCTGGTATAATGAAAATTCAAACGGTGAAACACATCCTGTAGGGCAGAAATTGCCTAATGCGTTAGGGCTTTTTGATATGAGTGGCAATGTATGGGAGTGGTTGGAGGATGTGTATGATGAAGATGCGTACACCAAACATTCTCTTGATAACCCTATATATACGGGAGGTAGCAGTAACCGAGTGATACGAGGCGGTAGTTGGAACCGCAACCCGCAATACGCACGTTGTTACAGCCGTCGTTTCAACAGCACCGACTACAGGAGCTACAACATAGGGTTCCGCCTTGAGTATGTATGGCAAACTGAAATTAAGTAAACATTCAAAGTATGCTCAGATATTTAACACATTAATGTAGTAGAAGTGGATTGTTAAGAAGTGCGTTACTTTTGGCAGACCTAACCGTGTTTTCAAGAAGTGTGGCAATGGTTACCGGGCCCACTCCACCAGGAACAGGCGTTATTAAAGAGGCTTTTTTAGCAACAGAGTTAAAATCTATGTCTCCAATTATTTTTCCATTCTGTTGTACATTTATCCCGATGTCCACTACAATTGCGCCCTCTTTTATCATATCACCCGTAATTAGCCCTGGCATTCCGGTAGCAGAGCACACAATGTCAGCGTTTATTAAGTAATCTTTTAAATTTGCTGTACTTTTATGGCACACCGATACGGTTGCTTCTTTTGCTAAAAGCATCATAGAGAGTGGCTTTCCCACTGCTAAACTCTTCCCGATTACTACAGCATTTTTACCAACAATGTCCACTCCGTAGTACTCCAGCAGCCTGATTACTCCAAAAGGTGTGCAAGGCAAAAAACTCTGAGATGTACATATACTAAAATCGGCAGTCTTTTGTACTATATGCTGGCTGCCAGCGAATTCCTTGCCAAAAAGCTGAAACATGGACTCCTCAGCACTTAAACGCCCTACAGAAACTGAACCTAAACCGTCCACATCCTTATCAGGCACTATTGCGTTGACCACCCTTCTGGGGTTTATTCTTTTAGGAAGTGGAAATAACACAAGAAGCCCGTTTATACGCTCATCTGCATTTATGCTACTAACAATGTTTAAGATTTCATTTAGAGATACATCGGTTGGCAGCTTATACTCAAAAACATTTATTCCCACACTTTTAGATATCTTCACCGTAGCATTAAAATAAGAACAGGAGGCGCTATTATCTCCTGCAAGTAAAAGTGCGAGTCCTACCTCAATGCCTGTTTTACAAAGATTTTGGACGTCACGGCGTACGTTTTCCCTGATTTCTACCGCAAGCTTTGTGCCGTCCATTAACTTAACCATTTTTTGTATTATACCTTTTTAATTCTAACAAATGTGAATGGTATTAGAAAATAGGTTACCATCTAGTGTAGCGGCTGAGGAGATAACAATAATTCCTAATAATTTTTTGTAAACCCATTAAACCTTTATCACATTCTTAGTGTCTAAACTGCTAATAATGGTAAATAAAAACAGGAGTATGTTTGATGAAAAAGATGCAATTAATTAAATTGAAAATGAGCGGGCTTAATGTCGGTGTTATTTTGTTTCTGATGTTATTTTTCCCATTGTCCGGTTTTTCTGAGACAACACGTGAACTATCGCAATCTAATCAGACAACCTCATCAATTTCACAGCCATTAATACGTGAGGGAAATCTTGCGGTTAAAATTGTACAGGAATTTTCTTTAAGTACAACCGCTAATGAAATCGAATCCGAAACAATACTTGGAGAAATTGGAATTACTCCAAGAAACGGGTGGATTGCAGACTATCCGATAACGCCAGACATAGTTGGTGAGATACAAAAAACTATAATTAATTCCGTTGACATGAAAAAACTTAAAATGAGTAAAGACGAGGCAATAACCAAATACCAAAAAGTTATCTCTAATCTTGGCATATATATACAGGCATCTACAGAGCAGGACAAATACAAAGCTTCATCCACCTCAGCATTGTCGTCGGACAATAAGACTGTTATAAACAATTATTATATAAAAGAAGGACCTCCGGTAATCACCTATTATGCGCCACCCCCTGCATACACCTATATGTATGCCTGGGTGGATTATCCCTTCTGGTACTATGGTGGATGGTTTCCAGGCTACTATATTTTATATGATTTCCATAAAGTTGTAATTGTTGGCGGGACAAGTGTGTTTATAACCAACCATTTCAGAGATACAGTTAGCCATCGGGTGCTGCGTATAGACCCTGTCGATAGATTCAGAGGACGAACTTTCGCGGGGATTGGTGCTCCCCATAACAGGATTGGTTTTCTTCAAAGTGGACATACTGGAGGTGGAAGGAGAATTTTTAACAGACCTCATGAAGGTCACAACGAGAGGGGTCCGAGATAGTACATGTAAATGGTGTAAACTATTCGGTCACTTCTATTAGAACTCACCTAACTCCTGTTATTTTTGCAACGGTCTCAACCTGGTATTTAACGTCCGCCGCAGGTAACACAGTTTGGGTCTTTGCGAGTCTTAAATGTCCTGAACTCACAAATTCCGCCATCCCACACCAGAAGTTTTCCCTTTAGCGGTTTTCCGACTCCGGTAAGGTATTTAATGGCCTCAAGGGCCTGCAGTGAACCGATAACACCTGGCGTTGTGCCTAACACCGGAAATGTCTCCTGTGGCGGAGGGTCAGGAAAAAGACACATCAGACACGGCGTCTCAGGATAGTGTATAAAGGATAGTCTGCCGTCCATGCCCCATATGCTGCCATAGACCAGTGGAATTTGTTTTCTTATTGCGCACTCATTTAGTATGTACCTCGTATCAAAATTATCCATACAGTCAACAATTATCGCTGAGTTTCCAACGAGTTCATCAACGTTATTATCGCTTATTCTGTCAGTAAAGGCAGTTACCTCTATGTCAGGATTTAGTTTATTTAGAGTAATTTTGGCCGACTCGGCTTTGTTTATGCCAATCCGTGTGTGGTCATGAAGAATTTGTCTGTTTAAGTTAGACCAGTCAGGGGAGTCAAAGTCACAGATTCTTATGTCCCCAATCCCTGCTACAGCAAGATATATGGCAACCGGAGAGCCAAGCCCTCCTGCCCCTGCTACAAACACTACAGAGTTTTTTAATTTCTCTTGAGTTTTTTCACCCCAACCGTCCATCATCATCTGTCTTTTATAACGGGCTAATTCTTGTTCTGAAAATCCCATATTAAATTCCCCCTACTTTTTTAGTTGATAATATAATACCAATTACCCGTTAAAAAGTAATACGATAAGAGAACAGATAAAGGAGCGGACTCTGTCCTTCCCCTTTTTCATGTAAGTAGCAGAGGAGATAGGGGGCAAAGGGATGTGACACTCACATCCCTGCTGATTTGTGAATTGTTATTCAATTCTGTATAGCTCTAAGAGCGTTTCGTTCTGTAATATCCTCAAGAAAACCAATGGCGCCGCTTTCTATTTCTGCGGCATTTGCCTCGTCTGTATCAATGTGCATATCAAGATTAAAATCGCTGTGCACTCTGACCACCACGTTTCCAAAAATCAGCTCACGCCCGGTTTTTACCTTTACCATTACAACGTCTGTGTCTGTGACGTTATAAGTGGTTGCCTGGTGAGGGGACATGTGAATATGGCGTCTGGCGCAAATTACCCCTTTATTTAGTTTAAGCTCACCACTATCGCCCTGAAGCACGATACCCGGAGTTCCCTCAATATTGCCTGAGTCTCTTACCGGAGCGTTCACACCAAGTTTAAACTCCTCAGTTCTTGAAATCTCTACTTGCGAGTGGCTTCTGAAGGGCCCGAGTATTCGCACTCTCTCAACAACCCCCTTAGGCCCTATCAGGTTAACACACTCGTTAGCGGCAAATTGCCCGGGCTGGCTAAGCATAGCCTTTGGGGTAAGATCCTCTTTGCCATTAAATAACACGTGGAAGTCCTCCTTGCTTAAATGCACATGGTGTGCCGATACGTTTATTGGAAAAGGGTTTTTCCATGGCTCAGGTTTGCCCTCCTCAGGGAGCAGCTCTTCTATTGCCCTGATAACTCCTTCACCCTGTACATCGTTGAAACCATTAAGCACGGTCTCCTCTATATTTGTGCTGCCAAACAGGCTGAAATACGATTTTATGTACTGCTTTGCCATATCGCAGTAGCCGGATAATGCCGCTTTTGCAGCCTCATCTTTGCCCTCAGCAGCCTTTATTGCAGATGCTATATCTTCTGCCGTCTTGTTTTCCTGCACACACTTTTCGTTACCATTTAATACGTCCTCAATTTCAGTAATTACGCAGCCCATCCTCATTAAAAATATAACGTTATATATGTATAAAATACTCTCCAGACGATCCTTAAGAGGAAATGCACGGTCATTTTCAAAACAAACCTTAAGCGACTTTTTCAGCTTGCCTATGTTTACCTTTCCGTTCATCTTGCCACCTCCTTAATCTGTTAATTACTTAATCGTCTGATAAATTATCTTCTTAAGCGGCCTTTTAAACTTTAGCCCTCCTGTAAACTTTAATTATAG
>JADFYB010000154.1 GCA_015233245.1 Nitrospirota bacterium
GCAGTTAACCCTTAACCAACCCCTGCCCAGCTTAGTTATTCTAAACCCTCAATTTCTTGTATGGCTTTCTGTGTTTCCTGGAATGGCTATCTTGATTACTGTTTTAGGATATAACCTGCTTGGTGAGGGACTGCGGGATGTCCTTGACCCCAGACTGTGGGACGGCCAAAGGTAAATTGAGTAAGGGAAATATAAGGGAAAGGGCTTTGCCCTCTCCCTTTAACCCTCTCCCACAAGGAGGCCAGCCTCCTTGACCTCAGGTTTGTCGGCAATGCTTGATAGATTTACTACAATGCTTTTTCGTTGTCTTTGTGTGTAGAGAATTTTTTAACCGTCGTTCCGACGCTTAAAAAGTTTCACAGCGAGCTCTGCCCGCTAAACAGATGAGCAGATTAAAAGATTTATAGAGATTATTACTTACAACGTTGCTTGGCACAAACAACTGCAAAAAACGCTAATCTCCCAGCATTGGAGCAATCGCGTTTATTGCTTCACAATGTTTAAATCAGGGAAAATCAATAGCATTACTTCTTTTTTCCAAATTAACCTTCGAGGTTTCTTTTCGCATGAATAATACCAAATAAGACTATACGCCTCTCCTCGATACTAAGGATGACACGGTATCCTTTGGCAAAAATCTCACGGATATCAGGATTGGACTGCTCTGAAACAGTACGGTATCTTTACAGGTACTCCCTAGTACTCAAGACGAAGCTAAACTATGGCTATGTCAAGTTGAAATTCCACCCTTTGTGGTAAAATTTAAACTATGCAAGTACCGCAAATTAACGAAATATCATTATCAACGCCTGATCCAAAACGGGCGCAGGGGAACTTACAAGCGTTTTTTAAGGAACATCCTCATGTAACAGAATCACTTTCCGGTGATGAGTTACTTAGTACTGCGATGGTCTTTAGTTACAGCCAGTTTCTTGCCTTGTATGCGATAAAAGAGCCGGAGGCTTTGGTGTTTTCTCTGAAAAATGCGGCATGTGATGTAACCAAAGAATATCTGCTCTTACATATGGCAGGATTTTTCCCCGATATGGAGATAAACGCAAGGCTTAGAAAATTCAAAAAGTGGTATCTTCTTTTGATAACGCTTCGTAATGTGACAAACAGAACCGACACGATAGCCTCTATGAAAGAGTTAAGTGCGCTGGCCGATGTGCTTACAGAGGTGGCGTTGAAAGTGGTTAAAGAAAATCTGATAAAGCAGCATGGAGAGCCGCAATCTGATGCGTTTTCAGTGCTGGCTTTGGGTAAACTTGGTGCAAATGAGCTTAATTACAGCTCGGATGTGGATTTCATCTGCATCTATGGCACAATTGAGGGGCAAACTGACGGTGTTTTAAACGTAAGCGGTATCAAGGCAAATCGGATTAGTAACCACGAATTTTACTGTAAGGTTACAGAGGGGCTAAGTAAGGTACTTAATCAAAACACGGCGGATGGGTTTGTTTACCGTGTGGATTTGCGGCTGCGCCCACAAGGCAGCAGAGGAGCGCTTGCCATGTCACTGGGCGCATACGAGCAGTACTATGAGTCATGGGGCAGGGAGTGGGAACGGCTGGCTCTTATCAGGGCAAGGCATGTTGCCGGGGATTTTGCTCTTAGCGCTGATTTTTTTAAAATGACGCTTCCCTTTGTCTATCGGAAATACATTGATATACGCTCATTTGATGAAATTAAAAAACTCAAAAATAAGATTGACTCCACCTTTGACGAAAAAGACATAAAGAAAGGGTATGGAGGCATTCGTGAGATAGAGTTCTTTACACAAGCACTCCAATTAGTGTATGGTGGGCAGTCTCCAATTTTAAGAGAAAGAGGACTTCTCGTTGCTCTTCATAAGTTGACTCAAAAAAACCTGATTGGATACGATGATTACTCAGTTTTATGCAATAATTATCTGTATCTTAGAAAACTTGAGCATTGTATTCAGATGTTAGATGACCTGCAGTGCCATACAATTCCAGCCGATAGAGAGCAGCTTGAAGCTTTGGCACGTAAGATGGGAAATACAAACACAAAAGAATTTCTGAGTGCACTACAAACTAAGAGACAACAGGTGCGGCAAATTTATGATTCTCTGTTTGGGACAGCCCCAAAGGCTGTGTCCGATGAGGATTCTGCCACAGAGACAGTATTTAACAAACACAAAGCTGGCAAACTTATTGATGAACTAACAGATATGCAAATCCAAAACCCTGAACATATAAACCACAGTATTGCTAAGATACGTGAAACGATGAATTCCTTTCAAACGCTGCAAAGCAGAAAACTTCAGGACGCTATAATGCCGGTCTTTGCAACGCTGTCTTTACAGTCAGCCAATCCTGAAATGGCATTTAGCAATCTGAGGAGGTTTTCCGAAATCCTTGTAGCAACTCCACCGTATCTTGAGCTTTTTAACTCAAACCGGTGGCTGATTAACACGCTGGTAGAGATTTTTGCAGTGAGCCCATATTTGACATCCATTTTAACGGGTGACAGAAAATATCTGGATATGCTTTCATCCGGCACGGAGTTAACAAAACCACTGTCGGTTATGGTTAGCGAGCTATCAGATATGATTAAAAATACGAGTTCTGTGTCAGAGGCAGTGTCTGCATTTAAGAAAATGGAGGAGCTCCGTATTGGGATTATGTACATGCGAGGAAAGAAAACTCCCAGCAGCACACTTAAGGAACTTAGCCAGGTGGCTGATGCTGTAATGACAACTGTTGTGAGCAGCACAGTGCCAGAGCTTAATTTATGTGTTGGAGGGTTTGGTAAATTTGGCGGCAGGGAGCTAACCTTTGGTTCGGACTTAGACATCGTGTTTATAGCAGATAATGCTCAGGATGAACGGATAAATGCGGCATCACAAAAAATCCTGCGCACACTTACAGCCTATACAAAAGAGGGTTACACTTACAAGGTTGACACAAGGCTGAGAGCAGAGGGTTCAAAGGGACAGCTTGTAAATACTATAAACGGCCTAAAGGACTACTACCTCAATAAGGCGCGTTTTTGGGAGTTACAAGCGCTAATAAAGGCTCGTCCAATTACGGGAGACTCTAATTTAAGAAGAGAATTTCTAAACATGAAACGGGAGGTTATCCCTCTGCGCGGAGCAGTGATTAGTGCTGTTGAGATAATATCAATGCGGGAGAAAATCAGACGGGAGCTGTTAAAGCCCGATGAGGGGCTTAACATAAAACTTCACAGTGGCGGTATTGAGGACATTGAGTTTTTGAGCCAGTATCTTGCGCTTAAAAACTCATCGAAAGTGCCATCAATTATAGTTCCCGGTACGGTTACGGCATTGAACAGGCTGTTTCGTCACGGTTTTTTATCTCATGTGGAAACAAGAAAGCTAATAGGGAATTACCTTCTGTACAGAGAGCTTGAGACGGTTTTGCGGCTGCGTGACGAAAAAGCGCTGAAAGATGATAAGGCGGTACTTCAGGCGGTTTCAGTTGTGTTGGGGTTTTTAAATATTTCTGATTTCAAAAACTCACTCAATTCAGCGCTTAAGGAAACATCGGAAATTTGTGTCAAGTACATGGGAGGTTAAGAAGTGCCGTTTAAAACTATTTCTGTGCTCTTTTGCAAAAAAAAAGGAAGGGACTTATCCTTCCTCTTTTTTGAGAAGCTATCTTCTCTGAGGTCACATACTTTTAACACCGTATAGCATCTCAATACCCCCTTTAGTTGGGTTTTCAGGGACATTCTGACCTATTCCCTCTGTACACTATCTTAAACTATTGTACAAAAATTTTCAACTAAATAATTATTTAATTCTTACTTAATACCAATCTTTCACAAATTCAAGAATAGCTATACACTTTTACTATTTTCAACCAATTTTTTAAATTTATCATCACTTTTTATAAAGTTAAGATCTGGCTCGTTATTAGCATCTATTTTATTGTCTGCATTACCATTAATGGCCATCTCCAATTCAATAAATGCTTTTTGTTTCATCTGTTCAGAATCGGCACTATCTGATTTTAATTGTTCCGCTTGAAGTGAGTATATACATGCTTTGTTAAAATGTGCATCAGCAATATTCCTCTTAAATTCTTCTTCTTTTTCAGGTAGTTCTTGTGATTTTAAATTGGACTTGTAAGAATTTACACTATCTATAAATTTACTATAAATTTCCATAGCTTTTTCATATTCATTACTATTTCTATATAATGCTCCTAGTAAAAAATTTATGGATCTATCAATTTTATGTAATTCGTTTTTTGGTAACACCTTTTCTAATGTGTCTATTGCAATTGAAATGTTAGTAGCAGTTTTTGAATTTAAAGCGTGATATCCTGAGAGACAAGCAACTGAAACTTCATGTTTTAATTTTAGTTTGTCGTTATCTGATTTTGCATTTTTTAATGCTTCTTCATGCTTCTTTTCAAACTCTGCCGTTTTATTTTCAAGCTCTTGTACTCTTTTCATTAAAGCATTGCTAAGGGCAGGTAACAGACGATCACTGGCATAACCGCAAATCACTGACATACTCAGTAAAAATAACAGATTTGCAATAGTAAATAAATCCTTTTCTTGTGGAAATTTACTTGCTACTATTAAAACCAATATGCCGCCAAATGCACCTGCTGCCCCTATAAAGCCTCTTATGAGAGAATGGATTATGTACATTTTCCAACAAAGCTTTTTGTTGTCGTTAGTTATGACACATGTAGTAGAGTTGCCATGGGCACCCTCCACACCGTCATTCCCTTTTTGTAAATAAAAACATGAAGGACGCTTATTATGAACAGAATTACTTATTAATTCCAGAAAAAAAGATGCTATTCCACCAACAAACCCACCAGCAACAATCAACAATATAATCTTAGTTATATCTGTTAAACCCACAACACACCTAAGCATAAGCAAACCTCCCAATGGAAAAAATTTTATATATAAAATCATTTAGATAACATATTTGTCAAGAGTTATTTTAAACTGATATGTTATATCCTGAAAAGCTCTGTACGCTTGACTTAACAGGTTTATCTCATCTAAAATCAGACACAATAAACCTATGGATCTTCTGATTACAATTAGCTGGAGGTAGTGTAGCACTTGCTTTTTAACTCGTTGCAGTTTCTTGTGTTTTTTCCAGTTGTTACGCTTTTGTATTTCGCTCTCCCTCAAAAATACAGAAATCTTATGCTTTTGGTGGCTAGCACAATATTTTATATGGCTTTTGTTCCGGCATACATATTCATACTTGCATCTCTTATCGCTATAGATTTCACCTGCGGGATACTTATAGAAAATTCACCTGCTCAGAAAAAAAGAAGATACCTTATACTAAGCATTGCTGCAACAAGCCTTATGCTGTTTGTGTTTAAGTATTTTAATTTTTTTGTTAATAACGTATCCTTTGCAGCTCATCTGTTTCATATTGACTCCTCACCTCCGTTTTTAAACATATTGCTGCCACTCGGGCTTTCTTTTCACACGTTTCAGTCATTAAGTTACATAATTGAGGTGTATAGAGGAAATCAAAAAGCTGAAAGAAATCTTCTTATATATGCTCTGTACGTTATGTTTTATCCACAACTGGTAGCAGGCCCAATTGAAAGACCTCAGAATCTCCTAAAACAATTCTATGAAAAGCACACAATAGACTATGAAAGAATAACGAATGGCCTTAAGTTAATGACTTATGGTTTATTTAAAAAAGTTGTTGTGGCTGACAGGCTTGCCGCATTTGTTGACAAAGCTTACCTGTCCCCTCAGCAATATGCCGGAGTGCCTATGATTATTGCCACGGTTTTTTTCGGGGTTCAAATATATTGTGATTTTTCAGGCTATACGGATATAGCGAGAGGCTCGGCAGAGGTAATGGGGTTTAGGCTTAAACACAATTTCAGGCAGCCTTATTTAGCGGAATCAATATCTGATTTCTGGAAAAGGTGGCACATCTCACTTACAAGCTGGTTTAAGGACTATGTTTATGTACCTCTTGGAGGCAGCAAAGTGTCAGATATCAGACATTATTTTAATGTGTTTTTGGTATTTCTGGTAAGTGGGCTTTGGCACGGTGCAAATTGGAATTTTGTTGCTTGGGGCGCCTTAAACGCTTTCTACTATATTTTTGCATCCCTTACTATTAATTTCAGAAAAAAAATTGTAAATCTCTCCGGTATTTATAAGGCAGAATTTTTTTATCGTTTAATAAGGGTTTTGACAACATTTTCTCTTATAACTTTTTCATGGATATTTTTCAGGGCTAAGAATATATCGGAGGCTTTTCTTATTATCAGGGGGCTTTTTGTTAACATACAAAACATTGCTGATAGCAGCTATTTAACAAGTGTTATCAGCAAGATTGGTTTTAGTGTAACCAATGTGGTTATTGCTGTGCTTTCCATAGTTTTTGTGACAGGAGTTGACATTTTGCAAAAACATTACGACATAAGAGAGTTGTTTTCAAAGCGAAAACTTGTCCTCAGATGGTCTGTGTATTACGCTGCTGTTGTGAGCATTGTTTTTCTCGGGGTTTTTACAAAACGGCATTTTATTTATTTCTCATTTTAGGCAGCTCAGGTTGGATTCAGATTTGAAGAAATTAATATTAAAAGGTTCATGGTTTATTTTTTCGTCAATTTTTCTATGTTCTCTAACTGTTTTTGTAATCACGTTTTATACTCCATTAGATGACAATGAACAGTTTTTTTCCTATTTAGATTTTTTGGAAAATGGATTTCCAGGATTAATTGAAAAAACGGAAGTCATCTGTTATTTCAAACCAATTTTTGATAAGACACTGGATCAGAGATTATCGCCAGAGTGCGTTGGCCTTGATAAACGGGGTTATCGAAACAGCGCTGCATTGGAAAAAGCAGACATTGTGACGATAGGTGATTCTCAAACTTTTGGTTACAATGCCTCCATTAATAAAACATGGCCGGCACAGCTTTCAACTCTGACAGGACAGAGTGTGTATAACATGTCTGTAATGGCATACGGACCTGTTCACTATCTGGTGTTAATGGATGAAGCGCTTAAGCTTTCCCCTAAGGCTATAGTGGTTGGCATCTATATGGGCAACAATATGTTAAGCGCCTTCAGGCTTGCATATAATAACGACCTGTAAAAGTTTTTACGCAAAAAAGAGTACATGGAAACTGGAAAAGATTATTTTGAGGAT
>JADFYB010000155.1 GCA_015233245.1 Nitrospirota bacterium
TTGAGGCACAGGTAGAGGCAAGAGTGCTTATGATGTCTATAAACAATCTGCTCTCACCTGCCAGCGGTAAGCCAATTGTGCTTCCTACTCAGGACATGGTACTGGGCATTTACTATCTGACTAAGGAAAAACTCGGTGCAAAGGGTGAAGGAAAGATATTCTCCTCTCCCGATGAGGTTCGGATTGCATACGACAACGGAATTATCGCAGAACACGCAAAGATATCAGTTTACATCGCCGGTGAAAAGGTATTAACAACTGTTGGCAGGGTTCTGTTTTATGAGATAGTGCCTGAAGATGTGCCATTTCAGGAGATTAACCGGGTGCTTACCAAAAAAGAGGTACAAAAGGTAATAGACTATGCTCATAAGTACGCTGGGAAAAGAAAAACCGTATTGTTTCTTGATGAATTAAAAAGACTTGGCTTTGAGTATGCAACAAAGTCTGGAATTTCCATCTGTATTTCAGATATGCACGTGCCATCGAAAAAGCCAGAGATTCTCAAAGGCGCTGAGAAAGAAGTCATGGAGGTATATAAGCAGTACTCTGATGGTCTTATAACTCAGGGCGAGCGGTACAACAAGGTCATAGATATATGGGCAAATGTGACAGAGAAAGTGGCAGAGGTTATGATGGCAGAGTTGGGGGCTGAAGAGGGTAAGTCTCTGTCTCCGGAGGAAATCGAAAAGAGCCGTGCCTTTAACAGTGTCTTTATGATGGCAGACTCAGGTGCCAGAGGCTCGGCAGCACAGATACGTCAGCTTGCCGGTATGAGAGGCCTTATGGCAAAGCCATCGGGAGAGATAATAGAAACTCCGATTACAGCCAATTTCCGTGAGGGTCTCTCTCCGCTTCAGTACTTTATCTCAACCCATGGCGCTCGTAAAGGATTAGCCGATACGGCTCTAAAAACCGCCAACTCCGGTTATCTTACAAGGAGACTGGTTGATGTGGCACAGGATGTGATAATTACCGAGGAGGATTGTGGCACAGACGACGGAATCATGATAACGGCTCTTATCGAAGGCGGTGAGATAATACAGCCCCTTGAGGAAAGGCTCCTTGGGCGAATCTCTGCTGAGGACATCCGAGATCCTGTAACTAAGGAGATGATTCTGCCACGAAACGGCAACATAGATGAGGAGATGGTCATTCGTATTGTTGAGGCCGGTATAGACCGCGTCAAGATTCGCTCCGTTCTGACCTGCCAAACACGCTTTGGTATCTGTATGAACTGCTATGGCAGGGATTTGGCAAGAAACGAGCGGATTCAAATGGCCGAGGCGGTTGGAATCATAGCGGCACAGTCTATCGGAGAGCCAGGAACGCAGCTTACCATGAGAACCTTCCACATCGGTGGTGCTGCTACAAAGATAATTGAACAGGCAGTCCTTAGTGTTAAACACTCGGGAACAGTCAAGTTTGTTGATGTTAACTCGGTCATAAACCGTGAGGGATTGCACGTGGTAATGAACCGCAACGCTTTTATAGCGGTTGTGGATGAAAGTGGCCGTGAGAGGGAAAAACACAACATAGTGTATGCTGCAAAATTGCTCGTAAAGGATGGCGACAGGGTACAAATTGGGCAAAAGATAGCCGAATGGGATCCCTATTCCACCTCGATTTTGACAGAGGTTGGGGGACGTGTTGCGTGGGGAGACGTTGAGGAGGGAGTTACAGTGAAAGAGCAGGTTGACGAAATAACCGGACTTTCCCATAAACTCATAGTGGACTTTCCTACGCATTTAGACCTGAGACCGAGAATTTCTATAAAGGATGAGCACGGGAAAGCGACTCTGAAACTCTCCAGCGGAATACCAGCGCGTTACATGCTCCCTGTGGGGTCAAACATTCTGGTAGAGAAAAACGATCTTGTCGCTCCCGGAGATGTTTTAGCGAAAATTCCGAGAGAGACAGTTAAGACAAAAGACATAACCGGTGGTCTTCCCAGAGTTGCCGAGCTATTTGAAGCACGTAAACCAAAAGAGCCTACTCTTGTTTCTGAGATAGACGGAGTTGTGGAGTTTGTATCAACGCAGAAGGGCTCAAGAATGGTCAAAGTTCGCGGCGGGGATGTGGTTAAGGAGTACACTATCCCTAAGGGCAAGCATGTGACGGTTCACGAGGGTGACTGGGTAAAAGCCGGAGAGGCTCTTATGGATGGCGCTGTAAATCCCCATGATATTTTAGACATCCTGGGTCCTACAGAGCTTCAGCGCTACCTTGTGGATGAGGTTCAGAAGGTTTACCGCTTGCAGGGTGTTTCAATTAACGACAAGCACATAGAGATAATCATCCGTCAGATGATGAGAAAGGTGCGCATAGAGGACCCCGGTGACACTGAGCTTATGATTGGCGATCAGGTGGACAGGATGGAGTTTCAGGAGCTAAATGCTGTAATTATGTCTGAAGGCAAACGGCCTGCAATAGGTAAACCACTTCTTCTTGGCATAACAAAGGCCTCACTGACTACCTATAGTTGGGTATCTGCAGCATCGTTTCAGGAAACCACCCGGGTGCTCACAGACGCTGCCCTTAGCGGCGGAGTGGATGAGTTACGTGGCCTAAAGGAAAATGTCATCATGGGTAAAATAATCCCGTGTGGCACTGGTATGGAAAAGTACAGAAACACATACGTAAAGCGCGAATCGGATGAAATAAAGAAACAACAAGAAGTACAACAGGAACAGGATGTTGTGGATGTGCATGATGAACCGGTGTTAGAAACATAATATAGTAAGGGAGGGCACTGCCCTCCCTTAAATCCACCCATACGGGGCAAAACTCCCCCTAACCCCTGGTTTTAGCAGCTATTGGCTGCTGCTTGCTATAAAACGGAGACAATAATTGTGATACATCAGCCCGCAGGAGAGTTAAGAAAACAGCTTATAATATCGGCATCACTGTTATTTGCGATACTGACCACAGGAACATTGGGTTACATGGCTGTAGAGGGATGGAATGCGTTTGATTCTTTTTATATGGTGGTTATAACGCTTGCAACAATTGGTTTTCAGGAAGTTCATCCGCTTAGCAACGAGGGGCGGGCTTTTACGATTTTTTTAATTTTTTCAGGAGTTGGAATATTAGCTTACAATGTCAACGTGGCTTTGCGGGCATTGTTTGAAGGGGAGTTTCAAAAAATCCTCGGGAGGAGGAAGTTGGAAAAAAAGATAAAAGAGATCAAGGATCACTATATAATCTGCGGTTTTGGCAGAATGGGCAGGATAATATGCAAGGAGTTAAGGTCATGCTGGGTGCCTTTTGTCGTCATAGATCAGGAAATTGCAAAACCTGATGAGGATGAGGACTATTTGTTTTTAGCCGGAGATGCAACACACGATGAGGTTTTAAAGATGGCTGGTATAGAGAGAGCAAAGGGAATAGTCTCGGTGTTGTCAACCGATGCGAATAATCTTTTTGTAGTGTTGTCAGCGCGTGTGTTAAATCCATCTTTAAAGATAGTGGCAAGAGCGGTAGAGGAAAGCACGGAGTTAAAACTTCTCAGGGCAGGAGCGGACAGAGTGGTTGCGCCATATAATATAGGCGGGCTTAAGATAGCGCAAACAATACTTAAGCCAGCTGTAGTGGATTTTTTGGAGTTTGCCACCTTAAGTGGCAACATAGCGCTTCAGATGGAGGAGATTCCGGTAAAGGGGACATCGGTGTTTGTTGAAAGAACTGTAGCAGAGACAGAAATTGGAAGAAAGTTTGGTATTATAATAGTGGCAATAAAGCGCTCAGACGGAGAAATGTTGTTTAATCCAACTCATAAAACCATAATTAAAACCGGTGATGTTCTCATAGCCCTTGGTGAGGTAAATAAACTTAACGAGGTAGAAAAGCTTGCTGGTAATTAAACTTCTTAACTGTTAATTCTGTTTAGAAGATAATGAAACTTGACAAAAACACTACGTGTGAATTACCATCATCAGAGAAACATAATCAATCTTTTGAGATTGTAAAAACATATAAACGGAGGAAAACATGGGAACAGTAAAGTACACTGAGCTTGGTCTTGTTAACACCAAAGAGATGTTTAAAAAAGCCATGGAAGGACACTATGCCATTCCGGCTTATAATTTCAATAATCTTGAGCAGCTTCAAGCCATAGTTATTGGATGTGTTGAGTCTAAATCGCCGGTTATAGTACAGGTATCAAGCGGAGCAAGAAAGTATGCCAATCAGACACTTTTGCGTTATCTGGCAATGGGTGCAGTACAGATGATGAAAGATATGGGCGGAAATATCCCCATAGCCCTTCACCTTGACCACGGAGACACGTTTGAACTGTGTAAATCATGTGTGGATTCTGGTTTTTCCTCAGTAATGATAGACGGCTCTCATCACCCTTATGATGAAAACGTAGCACTTACTAAAAAAGTTGTTGAATATGCCCATGCCAACAACGTAACGGTAGAGGGAGAGCTTGGCGTGTTAGCCGGTATTGAGGACGATGTGTCGTCGGAGGTCAGCCACTATACAAAGCCTGAAGAGGTTGAGGATTTTGTAAAAAAGACCGGAGTGGACAGTCTTGCTATATCAATTGGAACATCGCACGGGGCATTTAAGTTTAAAGTGAAACCAGGTGAGGAGCCACCGCCGCTTCGTTTTGATATTTTAGAGGAGGTACAAAAGAGAATACCTGGTTTTCCGATAGTTCTTCACGGCGCATCCTCAGTTATTCAGGAGTACGTGGAAATGATAAATAAGTATGGCGGAAAGATGGATAACGCCGTAGGCGTCTCAGAGGAGCAATTAAGAAGAGCAGCTAGCTCAAACGTTTGCAAGATAAACATAGATAGTGACGGAAGGCTGGCAGTTACAGCTATAATAAGAAAAGTTTTTGCCGAAAAACCTGGGGAGTTTGATCCGAGAAAGTACCTGGGACCGGCCAGAGACGAACTGGTAAAGATGATTAAGTACAAAAACGAAAAAGTGTTAGGAAGCGCCGGTAAGGCTTAATCTCAATTAAAGAAGGGGAAGGACAGCATCCTTCCCCTTACATAAATTACATTTTTAGAAAAACTAACTGTATTTCCTATTTTAGCTCGTCAAGCAGCCCTTTTACAGCCTCTAACAGTTCCTCAGGGTTAACTGGCTTATCCAAAAACAGCTCAGGGAGCGATATGTATGGTTTTATTTTAGCATCTTTATCGCGGAACTGTTCTATCATCCGTTCTCTTTCAAATAACAGCATTTTACGGTAAGATGTAAAGCGCAGGAAAAACTTGTCTATCTTGCTATCTACACTATCCAATAGCCCCTGCATCTCTTTTATTATATCCTCGTTATCTATCTCATTTCGCGCCTGTTCAATAAAAGCCATTGCAGAGCTTAATATGATGACTGGAATGTTTCGTAATTCTTTTTTGCTTTTTAAATCCTGAAGGGTACTTATTCCGTTTTTCCTTGGCATCATTATATCCAATATAATAATGTCAGGCTTTTCTTCTTTTGCCTTTTTAAAACCCACCTCTCCGTTTTCTGCTAAAAGCACGGAATACCCGTTCTGTTCTAACACTATAGAAAGGAATTTCCTTGCGGCCTCGTCATCATCCACTACCAACACTAGTTTACTCATAACACTCCTCCTTTTGTTTAATTTTTTAATTTAATATTTAAACTAATTTGCTTAAAAGCTCCTTTTTAGCAAGCGGAAGCTTTATTTGAAACGTTGTACCTTTTCCTATCTCTGAATATACATCCAGTTTTCCGCCATGTTCTTTTATTATTTTCTTTGTTATTGATAGCCCAAGTCCGTTACCTCTTGAGTGTTTTGTAGAGTAAAATAGGTTATATATGCGTGCGATATCCTCTGATTTAATACCGCATCCGTTGTCCTCCACCTCTATGACGGCACAGCTCTCTCCTGTAAAATGAGTGCGCACAGCCACTCGTCCAAATTCACAGTCATCTGCTGTGAATATCTTATCTTTACAGGCATCCACGGCGTTAGAAAGCAGATTCAGGACGGCAGTGTGAAGAGCATATTGATCAAACAACACATCGGGCAGTGTTTCATCAGTTTCAGCAGTTATCTCAACAGGTTTGCTCTCTGTAGAAGTGTGTTTGACTTCATAAGATTTGACAATTTCATTTATCAGTGTGTTTAGTGAGCCAGGCTTTAACTGAAGCTTGTTAAACCGGGACAGACTAAGCAGATCGGACGTAAGAGTTTCCATTCTGGAAATACCAATTTTCGTTATATCCCAACCTTGTTTTACCAAATCCACATTATTGCTTTTCAGTGCAGAATCTATTAGGTATTTGCCGCCTTTAAGTGCATTAAGAATGTTCTTGGCACCATGCATTATCTGCGATATTGCAAGACCCATTGCTGCCTGTTGTGCCTGTTGAGCTGCTATTTTTTCTGCCTCAAGCCGTTTTTGAAATTCCTCGGCAAGTGCCTTTCCGGCTTTCTCTAAATCCATGATGTCTCTGTAAGAGCGCAGGCAGGTAATAAGCGCTGTATATAACTTTTGTATGGTTAGATCGCTCTTTTCCAGAAATCCGTTAATATCATAGTCAACGATTACTGACTTTTCAGGAGCAATACCGGGCTGCCCGGTTCTTAGCAAAATCCTTACGTAACGATTTTTTAACTCATCTCTGATGTACTTTACAAGATTTAAGCCTGCAAGATCATCCTCCATGACCACATCAAGAAGTATAACAGCTGTGTCTGCGTTATCGCATAGAATCTGCTTTGCCTGAGCAGCAGAAAATGCAAACAGAAGTTCTAACTCCTTGTCCTGAAAGACAAAACCTGCAAGCGCCGACTTTGTAGCCCTCTGAAGCTCAGCGTCATCATCTACAACTAACACTTTCCAGAAATCTCTGACAGTGCCGGCCTCTCCTGCTCTGTCCTCCTCCTCAAAAAACGAATATGCATCTTCTGTGTCTTTCATAATCAATTCTCTTTATACCAATCCGCATTCAATCGTCTAACTTCGTTGGCACACTCAAAAGCTCCCCAACGTCTCCCCTAAAGGGGAATCCCCTGTAAGGGGAGCCATCGCTTTCTCCTTGCCGCCTTGTTATACTTCTGACTGCGACCTGGTATTAATTAAGCCGCTGCGGCGGCACAATAAGTCAGGAGACCTCCTTCGGTATAGTAATAACAAAAGTGGT
>JADFYB010000156.1 GCA_015233245.1 Nitrospirota bacterium
AGGCAATGGTGAATGCGCTCACCTTTGAGACAAACGAAGACGCCCCTCCGCTTACGCCCGTAAGAGTGCGCCCTGTGGGATAGCATAGACGTTTTGATTCATTAACATTATTGGCTTAAAAATCACATTATCATTAGAAGTGTGTAAATTAAGCTCGTTGGATAGTATCTTTAGTACTGTTTTAAAACGGATAATAGAAGATATAATGTTTTCTAGAAAAATTGATTCATCAAAATCCTTTTATAAAAAAAGGCCGGAGTTAATCCGGCCTTTCAGTTGCGATATCTAACTTATTTGTTAAGGAGTTTTAATTAGCTGGAGCTGGTTCTGCTGAAGCCGGAAGTTTCTTTTCTGTCCAGTTTACCTCGATACCACACAGGAACGGCTTTCCGCCATCCTCGTGTTTTTTATCAATAACCAGGCCAAGCGCGCCATGGCATTTCTTACAAGCTGAGTACTCTTTTACAACTCTCTTTGTCTTGGTGTCAATTACAACTATAGCGCTGTCATCAGCCTCTGGAAGCTGTCTTGTCACAACAAGAGCATATTTGCCATCAGGTGAAAAATCAACATCGTGAGGGTTTCCGCCGATTAAAAGACTATCGATAACCTTATTGGTCTTTACGTCAACAATCTTAACTGATCCTGGGATTCCACCGGCATCAGTGTAACCAATACCTACAGCCTTGCCGTCTTTTAATTCCGCACCATCTGACTGCCATATCTCTGTCTTTTCAGGGTTCATCCTCGAACGGTGAATATATGCACCTGCACCAGTGATTTTACCTGTTACTTTTTTAGTAGCAACGTCAACTATGCTTATAAAGCCGCCAGGCATGTCGGATACATACGCAAGTTTGCCATCCTTTGAAAAGGTTATTCCGCATATTGACTTACTTACATTAAAACTGTCTTTTAACTTCTTTGCTTTAACGTCATAAACGTAAACATTGCCATCATCCATATCGGATACCCATACTGTACCGTCAGGAGCAAGTGCCGATCCGCAATGCTTTTTACCTAATTTCTGCCATTCGGTCTGTTTTCCGGTTGCCACGTCTATTTCCTTTGAGAAACCATCAAGAGAGAACACATAAATTGTCTTACCGTCTTTTGACAGGGTAAGAGCATCGCTGGCTTTACCGTGAGCATATCTGGCTACATTGCCTGTTGCCAAATCCACTAATGCTATATGGCCACCATGTCCTTGAATATACGCTATTCCCTCAAGCTTTGGCTCATCTGCAGAGACTACCACAGCCATTGCCGCTACAAACACAATTACTAACGCTAAAAATAAAAACTTCTTCATTTTACCTCCCAGTACATTTAATTTTTATTATACTTAACTACTTAAAACCTTCTCCTGCCCTGATTTACCAAATTCGCTTGTTTACCGTTATCACCCCCTCTTTAGCTCATACATTTGTCGTTTCATACACAGATAATAGCTTTAGTTTAGTATCCCTAAACCTGCTCTGTTTAACAGAGCAATTGATTGATTATAAGAACAAGAGTTTTTATTGTCAACTTGAAAAACAAAATATAGTTTTGCTAATAACTGTAATTAGTATAGTCAGGTTAATGCAGGAGCTTTTTTATGTCTTTAACTATAGCGGGTTCAGTCCAATTTTGAGCACCTATGTATTTTTTAACAATAACCCCTTCTTTACTTATTAAAAAAGTAACCGGCAGCATATAGACTTTGAAAGATTTTGCTATTTTGTTTTTGGGGTCTAAAAGGAACTGGAAAGTAACATGATTTTTCTGAGCAAACTTTTTTATATCATTTTGGGAACTTGCAGAGGCGGCAAGTACAGTAAAATTATCATTTTTAAACATTTTAGACAGTGCCTCCATTGAAGGCATTTCCTCCTTGCACGGTGGACACCACGTTGCCCAGAAGTTAAGAAGCACCACTTTTCCTTTTAGAGAAGCCAGAGATACAGTAGTACCGTTTACAGACTGCATTTCAAAATCAGGAGCGGGTTTGCCATCTATCTCATCTAACTCCCACGGCGCCGGTGGTACTGAAAAAGCTGTAGTTGAATTAAATACAAAAAATAAAACCGATACACTTATAACAAAATAATAGAAAATTCTTTTGTTCATACTACCCCCATTTTCTTTATTGTAGATGGAATGTATCATTTTTAAGGATATTTATTCAAGTACCTTTTATTTTTGATTTCCAACTACCACACTGCTTCTAACGGCTGACACATTGGTAAGTGCCGGCAGAACAGTTGTGGTTATCTGTTTTAACGATACATCCTTTCCGATTACATCTGTATTAGCGGCAGTTGCATTTGTCTTAGTTGTAAAAGTACCCGATGTACCGTCTGAGGCTATGGTAACAACCCAAAAGTCAGCGCCTCCAACTCCATAAGACTTAGTGTTACCGGAAACTATATATCCCCAGCTTGCGGTCTCATAAGCAGAGTAAGAAGTTGCAGAATCATCATTTTTGCCGCCATAAGCGTTTTGCCACGCTATTGAACCTTCACTTTTTAGCTTAAGAACCCACATATCGTATCCGCCAGAGCCAAATGAGTTGGTGCTTCCTGTTACAAGATAGCCGCCATCGGAGGTTTGAATCACTGAGTAAGCGTAATCATTTCCTGTTCCGCCATATGACTTCTGCCACTCTGTGTCTCCGCTTTTGTTTAATTTAAACACCCACACATCCATCCCTCCGGCTCCAAAAGCATTTGAGTAACCGGAGACAATGTATCCGCCATCGGTTGTCTCCTGTGTTGAAAATGAAAAGGACTGCCCGCCTTTACCATAAGTTTTTGACCATTTTACTAACCCATCGGAATCCAGTTTAATAAATAAAATCTCTACAATGTCATCACTGACCCTGACTTTGTTGCCGCTGATGATGTACCCTCCGTCTGAGGTTTGACGTATTGCGTAGGAGTTTTCGACATCAGGGGTACCGTATGTTTTTTGCCATTTTATCGTACCATCAGGATTAAGTTTAAGTACCCAAATATCATGTAACCCTGCGCCTGAGGAGCCGGTATAACCAAGCACAATATAACCCCCGTCTGTGGTCTGCTCTACCGATTTTGCGTAATCCGTATCTGAGCCGCCATAGGTATATTGCCACGTAATTTGGCCATTTGAGTTTAACTTCAATACCCACATATCAAAGCCACCTGCGCCAAATGATTTAGTATATCCTGCGGCAATGTAACCGCCGTCTGTTGTTTGCTTTACTGACTGGACATTATCTATATCAGCTCCGCCATAGGTATATTGCCAATCTATCTCGTTTAATTTATTCATCTTAACTAACAGGATATCTCTTTTGCCCTGACCAAAGGACTCAGTGTATCCTCCGATTATAAAACCGCCATCTGATGTCTTTGCTATTGTGTAAGCCACATCATCAGAGCTGCCACCAAGCGTCATTGCACTACTCATTGTGCCGCTTGTATTATCTGTGCTGCCAGAAGCGCCATATATGCTATCGCTAAAAATAACAAGTGCTAACAACGTAAATAAAAAAGTCATAGCATTACGTGAAAAACCTTTATTGCTTTTAGAAATGTCCATAATATGCCTCCTTATTATTCCATATATGTTTTTTAAATCCCCACCCCTCATTGGATTATATGATAAGAAGGATTTTTTTTCAACCTTGACCTTCATATGGAAATTTATTTATTGTAGTAGTAAAAGAAATGTGTGGAGGTTTTTCGTGAAAGCAATTAAAATAGTGGTGTTACTTGTTGTTTTTCTATCAGTAGTGTGTATGTATGCTAATTTTGCAATCGGCGCTGAAAAGCAGGAAATCCCTTTAGATGCAGCTATGCGGGCTGGAATGGGAAAGAATGTTGTAATTGAGTTCGATGATCCTGATTGCCCGTTTTGCAGGAAACTGAATACCTATTTGAATACAAGAAAAGATATAACAAGATACATATTCTTTGTACCTCTTAAAGAGTTACATCCTTTTGCTGAAGCCAAAGTACGCTTAATTTTATGTTCAAAAAACCCATGGAAAACATTTGAGGAGACCCTTGCCGGAAAATATGACAGTGAAAGGCCACAATCTTGCAACAGTAAAAGCGTTACAGATACTATCAATATCCATAAATCCACGGCTGAGCGGCTTGGCGTAAACAGCACCCCGTTTTTAATTGTAAATGGACAGCAAGTTCATGGTGCTGATATTAACCAAATTGAAAGCATAATCGGGCCTGCCGTTAGATAGAAAGAAAATTAACATGTGTTTAGCAGTGCCATCAAAAATAGTAAGCATAAATAACCAACTATCGGTAGTTGACGTTATGGGAGTACGAAGGGAGATAAGTCTGCTTCTGATGCCTGAGGCGGTCTCCGTAGGTGATTATGTATTAATTCATGCTGGGTTTGCAATACAGAGAGTTGATGAGACGGCTGCAATGGAAACTCTCAGGTTTTTTAATGAGGCCGGAGCTCTAAACAATGAAGTGGGATAATGCACGAACTCTATATTGCTCAGAGCATACTGGATAGCGCTGTCAGTCATTGCTTAGAGAGCGGATGCAGCCGTATTGAATCGGTAACAGTGCAGGTAGGGGTGTACTCAGGCGTAATGAGTGAGGCACTTAACTTTGCCTTTGATGTTATAAAAGTTGGAACAATAGCGGAAACAGCGTCACTCATCACAGAGAAAGTCGCACCACAGTGTGTTTGTAAAAACTGTGCGCAAATATTTGAGCCCGCTGATAGGTTTATACTAATCTGCCCTGAGTGTCAGTCAATGGATGTGTCACTCACTAAGGGTTTTGAACTACAAATGCTCTGTCTGGAGGCAATATGAACATACAAGTTGTATCAAAAATACTTGAGGCAAATGACCGCCTTGCTGACTCTAACGCCCGTAAACTAAAGGCAGCCGGTGTTTACACCATAAATCTTATGGGAGCTCCAGGAGCCGGTAAAACAAGCGTTCTTGAAGCTGTTATCACTCAACTAAAGAGCGGAGGACTCAGAGTCGGGGTCATCGAGGGCGATATCACAGGCTCTGAGGATGCCCAAAGAATTGCCACCCTCAATGTCCCGGTTGTTCAGATTAACACAGGAGGCGCCTGCCATCTTGATGCCAACATGATAAACGAGGTACTGGACTCGATGCCGCTTGACTCTCTCGATATGCTTATAATAGAAAATGTCGGCAACCTTGTCTGTCCTGCCGAGTTTAAAGTTGGAGAGGACATTAAGTTGATGGTACTAAGTGTAACCGAAGGAGACGACAAGCCACTTAAATATCCGCTGATGTTTCGTGAATCGGCTGCTCTTGTCTTTAATAAGATTGATCTTTTACCGTACATCAACTTTAATATGGATAGGGCCCAAAAAGATGCCATGACGATACATCATGAGATTCGGATATTTAAAACATCGTGTAAAACCAGAGACGGAGTAGAGGAGCTTTGTGCGTGGTTAAAAGGACTCAGATAACAGTTAAGGGTACTGTACAGGGGGTGGGTTTCAGGCCATATGTGTATAATTTAGCAAAGTCCTGCGGACTGAGCGGCTTTGTGACAAATACCACATCAGGCGTTAAGATTGAAATTGAGGGTGAGGAAACTGAAAGTTTTATCCAAAAACTTTTAAAAACCCCCCCTCCCCTTTCCCACATTGATAACATCAGCTCATCAACAGTTGCTGTAAAAGGCGGCAACGATTTTAAAATCTTAACAAGTGTCATAGAAACATCCGCTTTTACAATGCTCTCTCCTGACATGTCAACTTGCGGGGACTGCCTCAAAGAACTCTTTACACCTTCTGACAGAAGGTATCTTTACCCTTTTATTAATTGCACCAACTGCGGCCCAAGATACACAATCACTAAAACCATACCCTACGACAGAGTAAACACAACGATGTCTGACTTTACAATGTGCAATGACTGCCTGTCTGAATACGAAGACCCCGGAAACAGACGGTTTCATGCAGAGCCTAATGCCTGCCCACGTTGTGGCCCAACAGTTGAGTTTCTCACGACCCACCCCACCCCCTCATCAAATCCCATTATAAATGCAATTGAATACTTAAAAGCCGGAGCAATCCTTGCCGTTAAAGGTCTTGGCGGCTATCACCTTTGCTGTGATGCTCTTAATAGAGATGCGGTTAAAAGATTAAGGGACAAAAAAAGAAAAGGCAACAAACCTTTTGCCATGATGTCTCACAGTGTTAAAATTATTGAGGAATTTGCCCATCTTTCAGTCAAAGAGCGGGAAATGTTAGAAAGTCCACAAAAACCTGTCGTGCTGCTAAAGAAAAAATCCGCCGCCCTACCCTTTGGAATAAGTGGCCAGAGCCCGGCTTATGGCTTTATGTTGCCCTATACTCCGCTTCATTATCTCTTGTTTTATCATCCGGTTCAAGCGAAACATCCTAATTTTAAGGCACTGGTTATGACAAGCGGAAACCTCTCCGGTGAACCGATAATTTTTGGCAACGAGGAGGCGCTAACAAAATTATCCTCCACAGCCGATGCCTTTATCACCCACAACAGGGATATTTACCTTGGTATTGATGATTCGGTGCTAAGCGTAAGGGCTGACAATACGGTAAGCCTGATTAGAAGAGCGCGGGGGTTTGTGCCGGCTTCTATTACTCTTTCTCACGAGGGCCCTGATGTTATCGCATATGGAGGAGATATAAAAAACACTTTCACTCTGACCAAAGGCCGGTATGCAATCCCCGGGCCGCACACCGGAGATATGGAAAGCATTGATACGATTGAATTTTATAAGGCTAATCTTAAACACATGATGTCCATATACAATGTAAATCCCACACTTTCGGCCTGTGACATGCACCCGGGATATTTTGTCACATCCGCTTACAATACACAGATTGCAAAGACCACAGTCCAGCACCATCACGCACACTTTGCCTCTGTGGCAGCCGAGCATAACCTAAGCGGCAAAGTAATCGGCATAGTACTTGACGGCACAGGCTTTGGCACGGATGGTAATTTATGGGGCGGGGAGTTTTTAGTGGCCGACATTTATAATTTTGAACGTATAGGACATTTTAAATACGTACCGCTTCC
>JADFYB010000157.1:0-3698 GCA_015233245.1 Nitrospirota bacterium
CTGTTTAACTGGGAAAGCGAATTGGAGCGTTTTTATCCTAACCTAAAGCTTTACTTATACCGCGGTAAGGACAGAGATATCAACTTTGATGGCTATGATATTGTGTTGACATCGTATGCGCTTGTTCGTAAAGATATAGAAAAGTTGAGCGCTCTAAAGTTTAATATAATTGTGTTTGACGAGGCTCAGATGATAAAAAACATCTATGCCGATACGACAGGAGCTGTGAGAAAACTCAATGGACACTTTAAGCTTGGGCTAACGGGGACTCCGCTGGAAAATCACATCGGAGAGTACTATTCGATAATGGATCTGCTGCTGCCTGGGCTTTTAGGCCAGTATCGGCAATACAGGGGCACAATAACAGGCGACACTATGGAGTCTCTGATACAAGCCACACGCCCGTTTGTACTTAGACGTACTAAAAATAAAATACTTAAAGAACTGCCCCCAAAGGTTGAAAGTGATGTGTATCTGACTCTTACGGAAAGCCAGAAGGCGCTTTACAATAAGACTGTGGAAAACGTGAAAAAGACAGTGGCCGAAGCTTATGAAAACAAACCTCAATCGCAGGCAAAGATAATAGCTCTTACTGCGCTGCTGAGATTACGTCAGGTCTGTCTGTCATCGCGGCTGCTACTGCCTGCCCAGAAAGAGAAGTCACCCAAGATAGAGTTTTTGGTGGATAAGACAACAGAGCTTATGGAGGAGGGGCACAGTTGTCTAGTTTTTTCGCAATTTACATCTTTTTTGGATTTAATTGAGGCTCGTCTTAAAGAGCATGATTGTAAACTTTTTCGCTTAGACGGTGAAACAACTGTAATAAAGCGAAAAAAGATTGTAGAAGATTTTCAGAACTCTGAAACACCGTCCATATTTTTGCTTAGTTTAAAAGCCGGCGGACAGGGTTTAAATCTGACAAGGGCAACCTATGTGTTCCACATGGATCCGTGGTGGAATCCGGCAGTTGAGAATCAGGCATCAGACAGAGCGCACCGCATCGGGCAAAAAAACAAGGTTATGATCACACGGCTTATCATGCAGCACACGGTGGAGGAAAAGATAATGCACCTTAAAAAGCGAAAATCTGAAATATATAACGCCATCATGGACCCAGCCACGGTGAGCGATAAAGTGGTGCTTTCTAAAAAAGATTTTGAATATATTTTAAATGTAACGGTGTAAATTAATCGCTTAGGGTTTTTAGAATGTCCTGACGTGCCCTTATCGCCCACTTAACACCGTCTTGTTCTAACTCATTTATTCAAAAACTAACCAAAAAGCCAAAACATTATCACCAAAATATGTTAGAATCACGGAGTCTGTTAATGTAAATCAAAAAATACAAAAATCAGAGAGAAGGTTAAATATGTTATCAAAAGTAGAGACCGCAGGGTTTCGTTTTGGGTTTGTTTCTATCATTGGTAAGCCTAATGTTGGGAAGTCAACTCTGCTTAACACAATCGTTGGACACAAACTGGCTATCGTTACCGCAAAACCCCAAACAACAAGAAACAGGATTATGGGAGTTAAAAACATTGAAGGCGGGCAGATTGTCTTTTATGATACGCCAGGAATTCATGATGCTAAACATAAGCTCGGTGAGTTTTTGGTTAAAACCGCCGTTGCCTCAGTTAAAGAGACCGAACTGACTTATTTTGTAACTAATCCCTCAACCGCAGATGATACGGATATGGGAATTATTGATACTCTCAGGCAGCAGAATAAGCCCGCATTCCTCTTAATAAATAAGACTGATACCGTATCCGATAAGGCACGGCTTTTACAGGTGATAGATGCCTACAGGGGATTGTATGACTTTAACGAAATAATCCCAATATCGGCTAAAACCGGAGACGGAATTGATATTCTGTTAGAGAAAACGCTCAGCTCATTGCCTGAGGGAGCAGCGGGTTTTTCCACAGATGTGCTAACTGACAAGTTTGAACGCTTCATGGCGGCTGAGATAATACGGGAAAAGGCCATGGAGTTAACATACAATGAGCTGCCTCATGCACTTGCCGTTGAAATTGTCACATGGAAAGAAAAATCAAACAAACTTGTCTCAATATCGGCAAACATATATGTTGAAAAAGACTCCCAAAAAGGTATAATAATAGGTAAGCGCGGGGCGCTGCTAAAGGAGACCGGGAGCAGGGCACGGCGCGAAATTGAGCAGTTGCTTGGCACTAAGGTGTATGTGGAGTTGTTTGTAAAGGTGAGGGATAAGTGGCGAAAGGATACAAATACGTTAAGGGAGCTTGGTTATAGCTAAAGTGGTAATAAGAATGAAAGTTGACGGGCTGCTGTTTGACCCCAGAAGCGGAATGTACATCATGCTACTGAAAGCTCTTGAGGGGGAGGAAACTCTTCCCATCTGGATAGGGAAACCTGAGGCTGATTCGATTGCCCTGGCCCTTGGCAGAGTGGCAACGCCAAGACCGCTAACTCACGATCTACTAAAAAACGTAATTGAAGAGTTAAAACTCTCAGTGGCAAGAGTTGTGGTGCGGGAAATCATAGACAACACCTACTATGCAACACTTTACGTAACAGACGGTAAAAGCGAAAAACCAATAGACTCCAGACCGTCCGATGCGGTGGCAGTGGCTCTAAGAACAAATTCCCCTATTTTTGTGGATGAGGCAGTCATAGAAAAACGAAACGCTGATGAACTTGAGGAGTGGCTCCGAAACCTTAAGCCTGAGGACTTTGGAAATATCATGTAATGCTTCTCAGAACTGAGGGCATTGTCTTTAAAAGCTTCCCGCTGGGAGAGGCCGATTTAATCCTTACAATTTTGTCTTATGACGGGGGGTTTTTGAGAGCCTTTGCAAAAAGCCCGAGAACTACCAAAAGCCGCTTTGGAGGCGCTCTTGAGCCTCTTTCTCATATCCGGATTTCTCTTATGGGTAAAGAACATTCCGACCTGCCGCGTCTTACTCAAGCTGACATAATCCACTCGTACCAGAAACTCAGGGAGCAATTTGACTGTTTTCTGAGAATTAGCGAGCTGCTTGAAATCACTATGTCACTTTTTGGGGAAAAGGAGCATCACGAAGGGCTGTTTCAGCTTCTGGTGGATACGTTAAACTATATTGAAGCTGAAAAGGAATCTGATTCATTGCGGAGGTTTTTGTTTTATAAGGTCAGGGTGCTTGAAAAAGCAGGGCTTTCCCCAAGGCTTCAGGGCTGTGCCCGATGCGGAATTTCTGTTGGCACATTTTATTTTAGTGAAGGCTCTGTTATTTGCAGCAAGTGTAAAGATACAATTGCAGATGACAACCGCACATCGGGCGCACGGTTAATCAGCATGGGGGCTGTCAACCTCTATGAAACCATTCGTACATGGAGTTGGGATAAACTTAACAGAATCATGCCAAACGACAAGCTCATCTTTGAGCTTGATTCCTTTCTTAACCTTCACATTAAATATCGAATAGAACGAGGACTCAAAACAAGGGATTTTATGTATAAGACAAAAACACTTGCCACCAGTTCTGTTAACGCTGATAAAAACGAGATTGTTTAAAGCATCTGGCACAATAATTGACAGAGTATTTGGTTGGTCAGTTTTCTTGTAAATTATTATACGGGCTCTTGACGTTTAAACAGTAGAGACTGCAAAATACAATGTAAGCTAAGTGATGACTGTAAATAGTGTAATAAGGAGGTGAGTAAATGAAGAGATTATTAGC
>JADFYB010000157.1:3798-6977 GCA_015233245.1 Nitrospirota bacterium
AGTGATGACTGTAAATAGTGTAATAAGGAGGTGAGTAAATGAAGAGATTATTAGCTATTTTAGCCAGTTTGGTTCTTACCCTTTCATTTGCTGCGTTTGCAGTAGCAGAAGAGCCTGTATCAGATGCAGGGGCACCGGCAATGGAAAAGCCTATGAAAAAGGCTAAGAAACACAAGAAACATAAGAAGCACAAGACGCATAAACACAAACACAAACACAAACACAGTACCCCGAGTTAGGCAGACAATACAAAAAATGGCGGTGTAAGCCGCCATTTTCTTTCTAAACTGCAACTATAGGATAAATCAACTGGTTACAAAAAGCTGCCGGAAAGTTTCGGGATAAATATGTAATTTTTTGTTTAACAAGGGTAGAATTTTTTTATTTACAAACTCCACCGGGGAATTTTCTGTGATAGAGAGACAATTCATATACATGTCTGTAAAAGCACTTTGTGGATGTTCATCGGAGTTATTCTTTAAATATCTGTAATAAGTTTCGGCAATATATAATACTGCAATATTGTCTCTGAATGGCGCCGGAATTTCATCTGGTGTTGCAAAATCAGGATAACAAAGATAATAAACACTTTCATGGATAATTTCCGGCAGTCCCCACTTCTTTAAAAGCATAGCACCTAATTGATAGTGATTAAGATATGACAAAAAGAGCTTAAATTTTGGGTTTTGAATTTCTAACAGAAGCTGTATGCTTTTGCCGATTTTACTAAGAAGGCCGACTGTGCCTATCAGAGCAGAGTGCCCTCTTTTAGCTGATATGGATATTTCAAGTCCTAGTATTGACAGAGCGTTGGCCTCGTTGAGGATTTCTGTAAATTCCGGTCTGTTAGGCATACATTTTTTTATGCCAGAATCCAATATTATTTGATAAAGTTGATTAAAACCAAGAAATAAGATTGCATGATGAATATCGCTTATCTTGTTTTTTAAGTTGTAGTATGCTGAGTTAACGGTTTTCAGCACTATTGCAGCTAATGAGGGGTCGGATTTAACAAGCTCCACTACGTCAGTGACGGCGGTCTTTTCACTGGCCAGCATAGTGATCAGAGTGTTTGTGTAGGCAGGAAGCATCGGTATCTTGTTTAGAACGTTTAAAATATGTTCATTGTTTTCATACGATTTGTCATATGAAGTGACAGCACTTTTAAGCTTTAACATCAGGGCTTTAGTTCTTTTCTGAGACATTATTTCAAGCCGTATTATTTCGTTGATTCTTAAGGTGGCTATGGTGCTTAATTGCTTGAAAATTATAAGAAGTATTTCGGGTTTTACGGAACGTATTGCTCTTTCATCAAGAGAAAGTAAGTTTGTATCCTCATCTGCAACAATAGTAGCCGTTCTTTTAGACTCTTTCAGGAAAGCTATTTCTCCAACCCATGAGTCTCTTTTTATTGTCGCTATTTCCTGCTGTTTACCATCGATATTTTTTAAAACTTTCACCACGCCATTAATTATGAAATAAAGCGTTTTATCCTCGTCACCCTCTTTTATTAATACATCACCTTTTCTTATTTTTATCAGTTTACCCGTGTTATATAAAGAAATAACATCTTTTTCGGAAAGACCCTCAAAAAGTAAAGGATACTTAACTTTGGAACCCTGTGCCTCCATGTTGTCCTCCTTAAAACTGCTGCAGTGCTTGTCAGCCTCTTAATTTTCCCTTTCATATTTATCTTCAAAGCGTATAATATCATCCTCTGCGAGGTATTCGCCGTTTTGGACTTCTATGACCTCAAGGGAGATTTTACCCGGGTTTTCAAGCCTGTGCAACGTGGACTTTGGTACATAAGCCGATTCGTTTGGGTGTACAAACGTTACGTTATCACCGATAGTTACCTTTGCAGTGCCGTTTACCACCACCCAGTGTTCAGAACGATGGTGGTGTAGTTGAAGGCTTAGCGAGTGCTGAGGTTTCACAAAGAGTCGTTTGATTTGATAGCGCTGCCCTTTTTCAAGGAGTGTGTAGCTTCCCCATGGTCTGTACGTTGTTACGTGATCGTTTGTCTCCTCTCTGCCCTCTTTTTTAAGGTTGTTTACAATTTCCTTAACCTTATGGGTGTGTCCTCGTTTTGATATAAACACAACATCAGGGGTTTCAACAATCAGGCAATCCTCAAGTCCTACGGTAACAATCAGGCGGGTATCACCCAGTACCATGGTGTTTTTGGTGTCGTAAGCTTTAACGAGGCCGTTAATTACATTACCTTGTGCGTCTGAGTCCATGATTTCAAACATAGAGTCCCAGGAGCCAATGTCATTCCAGTAAATTTCAAGAGGAAGAGTGAGGATTTTGTCTGATTTTTCCATAATCGAATAATCTATGGAAATATCCGGTAGCTTTATGAAATTTGCAAGCATATCGTAATACTGGGAGTTTATGGCAGCCGAGATTTGAGGCTCAAAGCGATCAAATTCAGCCTTCATTGTAGCTATTGCAAAGGCAAACATGCCGGAGTTCCAGTAGTGCTCTCCGTCTCTCAGATAAGCCTCTGCTGTTTGCAGGTTAGGCTTTTCGGTAAATTCAGCAACCTTGCAAAGCTGAGCGCCGTCTTTGGTTTTGCTAAACTCAGCACCACGTTTGATGTAGCCATAGCCCATTTCAGGTCTGGTTGGTTTTATCCCAAAGGTGACTATGTGACCGTTTGCAGCAGCCTCGTCAGCTTGTTTAAGATACCATGTGAATTTTTCAGAGGGCTTAATTATGTGGTCTGAGGGACAGACAAAAATGGTTTCGGAATCTGCTGCCCCTAATGCCTCCTGACAATATTTTAATCCCAGAGCTATAGCGGGAGCTGTGTTTCTGCCGACCGGTTCAAATATCATATGTGGTTTAGGACCAGAAAACAGAGCCTCCATATCGGACATCACGTGGAATTTATACTCTTTATTCGTAAGAATAACTATATCCTCAGGAGACAATGCAGCAGAGGTCAATCGCAGCACTGTATCTTGTAAAAGAGATGTTTTCCCGTTGAGCTTTAAAAACTGCTTGGGAAAACTTTTTCTGCTAAGCGGCCAAAGCCGAGTTCCTGACCCTCCGGCTAACAATAATGCTTTCATGCTGACCTCCTGATTATATATAGCAATTTTAAACCCCTAAAACAATGCGCCTGAGAGGATTCGAACCTCCGGCCTGAGGTTCCGGAGACCTCCGCTCTA
>JADFYB010000158.1 GCA_015233245.1 Nitrospirota bacterium
ACCACTTTTGTTATTACTATACCGAAGGAGGTCTCCTGACTTATTGTGCCGCCGCCGCGGCTTAATTAAAGAGAATTGATTATGAAAGACACAGAAGATGCATATTCGTTTTTTGAGGAGGAGGACAGAGCAGGAGAGGCCGGCACTGTCAGAGATTTCTGGAAAGTGTTAGTTGTAGATGATGACGCTGAGCTTCAGAGGGCTACAAAGTCGGCGCTTGCAGGTTTTGTCTTTCAGGACAAGGAGTTAGAACTTCTGTTTGCATTTTCTGCTGCTCAGGCAAAGCAGATTCTATGCGATAACGCAGACACAGCTGTTATACTTCTTGATGTGGTCATGGAGGATGATCTTGCAGGCTTAAATCTTGTAAAGTACATCAGAGATGAGTTAAAAAATCGTTACGTAAGGATTTTGCTAAGAACCGGGCAGCCCGGTATTGCTCCTGAAAAGTCAGTAATCGTTGACTATGATATTAACGGATTTCTGGAAAAGAGCGATCTAACCATACAAAAGTTATATACAGCGCTTATTACCTGCCTGCGCTCTTACAGAGACATCATGGATTTAGAGAAAGCCGGAAAGGCACTTGCCGAGGAATTTCAAAAACGGCTTGAGGCAGAAAAAATAGCAGCTCAACAGGCACAACAGGCAGCAATGGGTCTTGCAATATCGCAGATAATGCATGGTGCCAAGAACATTCTTAATGCACTTAAAGGCGGCAAATACCTAATAGATTCTGCACTGAAAAGCAATAATGTGGATTTGGTAAAACAAGGTTGGGATATAACGAAAATTGGTATTTCCAGAATGGAAACTCTTACGTCCGATCTGCTTAGTCTGTCCCGGTTTAACAAGCTTCAGTTAAAGCCTGGCTCACTAAACACACTGATAAATGAAATTGTCAAATCTTATGAAGTCAAACACACTTCTACAGAGAGCAAACCTGTTGAGATAACTGCTGAAACTGATGAAACACTGCCCGATGTGTTGTTTGATCAATATGCTCTTCACACTGCCGTCCTGAATCTGCTTTCTAATGCCGTGGATGCTTGTAAAGATAAGATATTCACAGCAGATGACTGTGAATTTGGACGGGTGGCTGTGCGCACTCATTTTACAGGCGAGAGCTGTGCCGTCATAGAGGTGGAGGACAACGGATGCGGTATTAAACAAGAGGATATCGCACGCATATATAACCTGTTTTACTCTACAAAACACTCAAGGGGTAACGGACTTGGGCTTTCAATAACAAAGAAAATAATAAAAGAACATGGCGGAAAACTGGATGTATATTCAGAGATAGGAAAAGGTACAACGTTTCAAATAAAGCTTCCGCTTGCTAAAAAGGAGCTTTTAAGCAAATTAGTTTAAATATTAAATTAAAAAATTAAACAAAAGGAGGAGTGTTATGAGTAAACTAGTGTTGGTAGTGGATGATGACGAGGCCGCAAGGAAATTCCTTTCTATAGTGTTAGAACAGAACGGGTATTCCGTGCTTTTAGCAGAAAACGGAGAGGTGGGTTTTAAAAAGGCAAAAGAAGAAAAGCCTGACATTATTATATTGGATATAATGATGCCAAGGAAAAACGGAATAAGTACCCTTCAGGATTTAAAAAGCAAAAAAGAATTACGAAACATTCCAGTCATCATATTAAGCTCTGCAATGGCTTTTATTGAACAGGCGCGAAATGAGATAGATAACGAGGATATAATAAAAGAGATGCAGGGGCTATTGGATAGTGTAGATAGCAAGATAGACAAGTTTTTCCTGCGCTTTACATCTTACCGTAAAATGCTGTTATTTGAAAGAGAACGGATGATAGAACAGTTCCGCGATAAAGATGCAAAAATAAAACCATACATATCGCTCCCTGAGCTGTTTTTGGATAAGCCCGTAAACCCTGAGGAACTGTTAGAGGCGGTAAAAGGGCTGCTTGACGAGCTAAAATAGGAAATACAATAGTTTTTCTAAAAATGTAATTTACGTAAGGGGAAGGACAGTGTCCTTCCCCTTCTTTATTTGAAACTAAGCCTTACCGGCGCTTCCTAACACTTTTTCGTTTTTGTACTTTATCATCTTTACCAGTTCGTCTCTGGCCGGTCCCAGGTACTTTCTTGGATCAAACTCTCCAGGTTTTTCGGCAAAAACTTTTCTTATTATTGCAGTAACTGCCAGCCTTCCGTCACTATCTATGTTTATCTTGCAAACGTTTGAGCTAGCTGCTCTTCTTAATTGCTCCTCTGAGACGCCTACGGCGTTATCCATCTTTCCGCCATACTTATTTATCATTTCCACGTACTCCTGAATAACTGAGGATGCGCCGTGAAGAACTATCGGAAAACCAGGTATTCTCTTTTGTACCTCCTCTAAAATATCAAAACGAAGCGGCGGTGGCTCCTCACCTGGTTTCACTTTAAACTTAAATGCCCCGTGCGATGTTCCAATTGATATAGCAAGACTGTCCACTCCGGTCTTTTTTACAAAATCCTCAACCTCTTCAGGCTTTGTATAGTGGCTGACCTCCGACGACACATCGTCCTCAATACCGGCTAACACGCCAAGCTCTCCCTCTACCGTTACGTTGTTGGCATGGGCATATTCAACAACTTTTTTAGTAAGTGCTACGTTTTCATCATAAGGGTGATGAGAGCCGTCTATCATTACTGAGGAAAAACCAGAATCCACACATGATTTACACAGTTCAAACGTGTCTCCGTGGTCAAGGTGAAGGGCTATGGGGATATTTCCGCCCATATCTTTCATCATCTGTACTGCACCCATTGCCAGATAACGCAAAAGTGTCTGATTGGCATACTTTCTTGCTCCGCTTGATACCTGTACTATAACCGGCGATTTAGACTCAACACATCCAATAACTATGGCTTGAAGCTGCTCAAGATTATTGAAATTATAAGCCGGAATGGCATAGTGTCCTTCCATGGCTTTTTTAAACATCTCTTTGGTGTTAACAAGACCAAGCTCAGTGTACTTTACTGTTCCCATGTTTTCCTCCGTTTATATGTTTTTACAATCTCAAAAGATTGATTATGTTTCTCTGATGATGGTAATTCACATGCAGTCTTTTTGTCAAGTTTAATCATCTTTTAAATAGAATTAGCAAGTAAGAAGTTTAATTACCCGCAAGCTTTTCTACCTCGTTAAGTTTATTTACCTCTCCAAGGGCTATGAGAACATCGCCGGTTTTGATTATGGTTTTATGGGTTGGATTAAACAACATTTCTCCGTCTGAGCGCTTTATGGCTACTATTATAATGCCAAACTTTCTTCCAATTTCTGTCTCTGCAACAGTTCTTTCTACAAACACCGATGTCCCTTTTACCGGAATCTCCTCCATCTGAAGCGCTATGTTACCGCTTAAAGTGGCAAACTCCAAAAAATCCACTACAGCTGGCTTAAGTATAGTTTGCGCTATCTTAAGCCCTCCTATATTGTATGGCGCCACCACTCTGTCAGCCCCTGCCCTGAGAAGCTTCAATTCAGTGCTTTCCTCCACTGCTCTTGCCACTATCTTTAAAGATGGATTTAACACACGCGCTGACAACACTACAAAAAGATTATTCGCATCGGTTGACAACACCGAGACTATTCCCTTTGCTCTCTCTATACCAGCCATCTTTAAAACCTCATCGTGTGTTGCATCTCCGGCTAAAAACAAATAGTCCTCATCCTCATCAGGTTTTGCAATTTCCTGATCTATGACGACAAAAGGCACCCAGCATGACCTTAACTCCTTGCATATTATCCTGCCCATTCTGCCAAAACCGCAGATTATATAGTGATCCTTGATCTCTTTTATCTTTTTTTCCAACTTCCTCCTCCCGAGGATTTTTTGAAACTCCCCTTCAAACAATGCCCGCAAAGCCACGTTGACATTGTAAGCTAATATTCCAACTCCTGAAAAAATTAAAAAAATCGTAAAAGCCCGCCCCTCGTTGCTAAGCGGATGAACTTCCTGAAAACCAATTGTTGCAAGCGTTATAACCACCATATAAAAAGAATCAAACGCATTCCATCCCTCTACAGCCATGTAACCCAATGTTCCTGTGGTCAGTATCGCAAATAACAGTGATGCCGATATTATAAGCTGCTTTCTTAACTCTCCTGCGGGCTGATGTATCACATTATTGTCTCCGTTTTATAGCAAGCAGCAGCCAAAAGCTGCCAAAAACCAGGGGTTAGGGGGATATGGGTGGATTTAAGGGAGGGCAGTGCCCTCCCTTAATATATTATGTTTCTAACACCGGTTCATCATGCACATCCACCTCTTCCTGTTGCACTTCCAGTTCCTTCTTTATTTCATCCGATTCGCGCTTTACGTACGTGTTTCTGTACTTTTCCATACCAGTGCCGCACGGGATTATTTTGCCCATGATGACATTTTCCTTTAGGCCACGTAACTCATCCACTCCGCCGCTAAGGGCCGCGTCTGTGAGCACCCGTGTGGTTTCCTGAAACGATGCTGCAGATACCCAGCTGTAGGTAGTCAGTGAGGCCTTTGTTATGCCAAGAAGCAGAGGCTTACCTATTGCAGGCCTCTTACCGTCAGACATTATTACAGCGTTTAGCTCCTGAAACTCCATCCTGTCCACCTGATCGCCTATCATAAGCTCAGTGTCACCGGGGTCTTCTATGCGCACCTTTCTCATCATCTGCCGGATGATTATCTCTATGTGCTTGTCGTTAATTGAAACACCCTGCAAGCGGTAAACCTTCTGAACCTCATCCACAAGGTAGCGCTGAAGCTCTGTAGGACCCAGGATGTCTAAAATATCATGGGGATTTACAGCGCCATCCATAAGAGCCTCGCCGGCTTTTACCCAGTCACCCTCGTGAACCGTCACATGCTTACCCTTTGGGATTGTGTACTCCTTAACCACATCCCCGCCGCGCACTTTAACCATTCGTGAGCCCTTTTGTGTTGATACAAACTCCACAACGCCGTCTATTTCTGAAACAAGAGTGGGCTCTTTTGGTTTACGTGCTTCAAATAATTCGGCAACTCTGGGAAGACCTCCGGTTATGTCCTTTGTCTTAACAGTCTCTCTTGGAATTTTCGCTAAAACATCTCCGGGAGCGACAAGATCGTTTTTTTCTACCAGAATGTTTGACCCTACTGGGAGCATGTAACGCGCTGGTATGCCGCTGGAGAGTTTCAGAGTCGCTTTCCCGTGCTCATCCTTTATCGAAATTCTTGGCCTCAGGTCTAAATGCGTAGGAAAGTCCACTATGAGTTTATGGGAAAGTCCGGTTATTTCGTCAACCTGCTCTTTCACTGTAACTCCCTCCTCAACGTCTCCCCACGCAACACGTCCCCCAACCTCTGTCAAAATCGAGGTGGAATAGGGATCCCATTCGGCTATCTTTTGCCCAATTTGTACCCTGTCGCCATCCTTTACGAGCAATTTTGCAGCATACACTATGTTGTGTTTTTCCCTCTCACGGCCACTTTCATCCACAACCGCTATAAAAGCGTTGCGGTTCATTACCACGTGCAATCCCTCACGGTTTATGACCGAGTTAACATCAACAAACTTGACTGTTCCCGAGTGTTTAACACTAAGGACTGCCTGTTCAATTATCTTTGTAGCAGCACCACCGATGTGGAAGGTTCTCATGGTAAGCTGCGTTCCTGGCTCTCCGATAGACTGTGCCGCTATGATTCCAACCGCCTCGGCCATTTGAATCCGCTCGTTTCTTGCCAAATCCCTGCCATAGCAGTTCATACAGATACCAAAGCGTGTTTGGCAGGTCAGAACGGAGCGAATCTTGACGCGGTCTATACCGGCCTCAACAATACGAATGACCATCTCCTCATCTATGTTGCCGTTTCGTGGCAGAATCATCTCCTTAGTTACAGGATCTCGGATGTCCTCAGCAGAGATTCGCCCAAGGAGCCTTTCCTCAAGGGGCTGTATTATCTCACCGCCTTCGATAAGAGCCGTTATCATGATTCCGTCGTCTGTGCCACAATCCTCCTCGGTAATTATCACATCCTGTGCCACATCAACCAGTCTCCTTGTAAGATAACCGGAGTTGGCGGTTTTTAGAGCCGTATCGGCTAATCCTTTACGAGCGCCATGGGTTGAGATAAAGTACTGAAGCGGAGAGAGACCCTCACGGAAATTGGCTGTAATCGGAGTTTCTATTATCTCTCCCGATGGCTTTGCCATAAGGCCTCTCATACCGGCAAGCTGACGTATCTGTGCTGCCGAGCCTCTGGCACCTGAGTCTGCCATCATAAAGACACTGTTAAAGGCACGGCTCTTTTCGATTTCCTCCGGAGACAGAGACTTACCCTCTTCAGCCCCCAACTCTGCCATCATAACCTCTGCCACTTTCTCTGTCACATTTGCCCATATATCTATGACCTTGTTGTACCGCTCGCCCTGAGTTATAAGACCATCAGAGTACTGCTTATATACCTCCATGACTTCTTTCTCAGCGCCTTTGAGTATTTCTGGCTTTTTCGACGGCACGTGCATATCTGAGATACAGATGGAAATTCCGGACCTTGTCGCATACTCAAAGCCAAGTCTCTTTAGTTCATCAAGAAACAACACGGTCTTTCTCTTCCCAGCGTACTTATGAGCATAGTCTATTACCTTTTGCACCTCTTTTTTGGTAAGCACCCGGTTGATTTCCTGAAATGGCACCTCAGCAGGAACTATCTCATAAAACAGCACTCTGCCAACCGTTGTTGATATCTTTTCCCCGTTTATATAAACTGTTATCTTTGCATGTTCAGTGACAACTGTGTTGTCATAGGCAATACGCACCTCATCCGGCGAGGAGAATATCTTGCCCTCACCCTTTGCCCCAGCCTTTTCCTTGGTCAGGTAGTAGATGCCCAGTACCATATCCTGGGTGGGAAGCACTATGGGCTTTCCGCTTGCCGGAGAGAGCAGATTGTTTATAGACATCATAAGCACTCTTGCCTCTACCTGTGCCTCAA
>JADFYB010000159.1:0-3981 GCA_015233245.1 Nitrospirota bacterium
GTGGTCATTCCGGGGGCAGCCAACACCTCCGGCATCAATTTCGGATTCGGCAGCATGATGACTCTGACTCCGCAGGATGCCGATGCAATCACAAGAGAATGCCCCTCTGTCCGCAGTGTGGCGCCAATTGTGCGCGCCCGCACGCAGTTGGTATTTGGCAGCCGCAACTATGTCCCTTCATATCTCTACGGCACGACTCCTTCATTTCTTGATATCCGGGACTGGACTGAGCTGTATAGCGGTGAAGTGTTTACCGATCATGATATCCGTAATGCAAATAAAGTTTGCATAATAGGTCAGACAATCGTACGACAGATGTTCGGAGGAGAGTCCCCCATTGGAAAGGAAATCAGAATAAGGAATGTGGCGTTTAAAGTTGTTGGTGTATTAAGGGCAAAAGGGGCAAACATGATGGGCATGGACCAGGACGATATTTTGCTTGCTCCATGGACTACCATCAAATACCGGGTAGTGGCGACGTCGCTTTCCGCCTCCAATCAGAGCAGTACGAACACGTCCAACAATAATGATGTTACCAGTCTCAGTCAACTGTATCCTAATCTCCAGCAGAATCTCTACCCTGCTGCCTCCGCCACTGAGCAGGCCGACAGGCCGCACCCTATCCGGTTTACCAACGTGGATCAGATACTGACTGCAGCCCGTTCTGCAATCCAGATTCCTTCTGCAATACATGAGATAACCTCGCTTATTCGCGAAAATCACCACCTTGCCTCCACAGAGCCGGATGATTTCCAGGTACGTGATATGACCGAGATTACCAAGGCGATGAGTTCGACAACGGAGTTGATAACTAAACTTCTGCTCTGTGTTGCAATGATCTCTCTTGTTGTTGGAGGCATTGGCATAATGAACATTATGCTGGTTTCAGTTACCGAGAGAACGCGGGAAATTGGCCTGCGAATGGCAGTAGGAGCTGAGCCAGCGGATATCCTGCGGCAGTTTTTGACAGAGGCTGTGGTGCTCTGTCTGATAGGCGGTAGTATGGGGATAATACTGGGGCGTGGTGCTTCATACATCATAACCTCGGTGCTGCACTGGCCGATAGCAGCCTCGGTTGGTGCAATCATAGTGTCAGTGTTTGTGTCAGCTAGTGTTGGGGTCATTTTTGGTTTCTATCCGGCATGGAAAGCCTCCCGGCTTGATCCTATTGATGCTCTCAGATATGAGTGAAGTTACAGCGATGAATATAGTAAAGAAACTGTATGTTCTGATAGCTGTTAGTCTGCTTTCAGTTATAGTTAGCGGATGTATGGTTGGACCGGAATACCACCCGCCTCAGCCAAATGCGGTTCCCCCTGAGTGGGCAGGAGCGTCAAAGACTGTCTCAGAGCAACCGTTTTCAACCGCTACCGCCCCTGACCTCACCAAATGGTGGAGACAGTTTAACGATCCCGTATTAAATGAACTGGTAGAGGAGGCGATTAAAACCAACTTCGATCTGCAAATAGCCGTGGCTCGCTTGCGCCAGGGGCGTGCCTTAATCGGTATAGCCAGCGGCGGTTTGTGGCCCTCCGTCACTACCTCAGCCAGCTCTCAGTTATCACACACGGCAGGCACAACCTCTAACAATCTGGAAAGAGATCTTTATAAGGCCGGTTTTGATGCCGTGTGGGAACTTGACCTGTTTGGCGGCAAACGCCGCAGTATTGAGTCGGCTGAAGCCAACGTACAGGCCGCAATTGAAAATATCAGGGATGTCTATGTTAGCTTGATTTCTGAGGTAGCGCTCAATTACACTCAGCTCCGGGGTTTTCAACAAGAGATTGTGATAGCACAAAAAAATCTTAAAGCCCAGCGGCACAACGCCGAAATTACCCATAAACTACTGGAGGCAGGTTTTTCAAGCGCACTCGATGCTGCCAGCGCTGATGCTGATGTTGCTTCGACAGAGTCTCAAATTCCGGTACTTGAGACATCAGTGCGGCAATCAATTTATACCTTAAGTGTGCTTTTAGGGCAGCCGCCTGCTGCTTTGGCTGAGAGATTGTTCCCATCAGGTAGTATCCCGGTAATGCCCAATGAAATCTCTGCCGGACTGCCCTCGGAATTACTGCGCCGTCGGCCTGATATCCGCAAGTGCGAGGCACAGTTGCATGCCGCCACAGCCCAGATTGGGGTCGCAGTAGCACAGCTTTTCCCGTCTTTCTCACTGACTGGTTCATCTTACTGGAACAGTAATATGCTTCGTACGTGGTGGAACTATGCCAGTAGCACGTTTTCTGTCGGGCCCTCGGTGAGTTGGCCGATTTTCCAGGGTGGAGCTATAATATCAAACGTGCATCTGCAGGAGGCACTGCGTGACGAGGCATTCATTACGTACCAAAAAACAGTCATAGCAGCTTTTCAGGACGTAGAGAATGCTTTAATTTCATTTGACAATGAGCAAAAGCGCCGCAAGTCGCTCAATGATGCCACAATTGCCAACGCAAAGGCAGTGGAGCTGTCCCTGCAGCTTTACACCGCAGGCCAGATAAATTTTCTAAACGTACTGATTGCAGAGCGTTCGCTTTACTTCTCGGAGGATGCTTTAGTGCAAAGTGAGCGGAATACCACACTTGATATCATCGCTCTTTACAAAGCCCTGGGCGGCGGCTGGGAATCCATGGTTCCATAAAATTGTCAAAAAGCGTATTGACTAATTCCATGCAGATTAGCTATTATACTTGTTGGAGATGTGGAAAAGAGAAAGCCAGAGGCACTTGACAGCGTTATGATTAAGGAAAAGCAGAGCGATATAATACCTTTAAGCCGGCTTGATGCCGCTCAGATATGCAATAAAACTTTGAGTGTCCGTTTTATGACACAACTGAAGAGTGATTTGGGTAAAGGTAAAGATGTATTTCCCTCCATATTTGGGCTTGATCACGTAAAGAGGAGATTGGTTGAGATTCTTATGACAGGACACGGAGTGATCCTCAAAGGTGATTTTGGAGTCGGAAAGACACACCTAAGTAACGCCATATTTGCTATCCTCAGAGATTACTACCAACACAATCTGGTGTTCACTAACAGAGGATGTCCGGTAAGGGAAAACTCAATTCATTTATATAATTATTTAACCGGCAAAGACGACACTGCCTATGATAACATCTGTCCGGTGTGCAGACATAAGTACATTGAGGAGTTTACTGATTTAGACAGCATTATGACAGAACGAGTGTATCTAAGTGAAGGCAGCGGTTTTGCCCGGGTGCAGGGGAATGAGGACATCGAGCCTGAAAGAATCCTTGGCATGTACCATCTGCACAGATACGCAGAGATTGGGGATCCGTTTGACCCCAGAGTGCTGGAGCCCGGTAAAATTGCTCAAGGCTCAGGCGGCGTCCTGTTTGTTGACGAACTTGGTCTCCTTAATAAGGAGGCGCAGTATGCACTGATTCAGGGACTTCAGGAAAAACAATTTACCCCTGCAAACAGCCGCATGACTTTCCCTGTGGATTTTCTCTTTGTAGCCACAACAAACAATATCAATGAGTATCAGATACACACGGCTATAAACAATCGTCTTGTTGGCCTGAGGGTGGATCGTGTTGGGCTTGACGATGAGCTACGGATAGTGAAAAAAGAGCTTGAAGGAAAGGGGTTTAATGTGGATTTTCCGGAGTTATTTCTTGAATTTCTTGTTGATACGATACAGCTTCTGAGTGACGCTACGGTCTATCTTGGGCCGCGCTCCTCCATCCGGGCATCTCAGATAGCCGCCGCAAGCGCTGCCATTGAAGGACGCTCTGTTGTCAGCTATTGTGATGTAAAGGAGGGACTTCATACCGAGATAACCGGTCAGGCTGATGAAGAGACATTTTCAACCTGTATGGAGATGCTTGCCAAAGATTTCCCCTCAATCAGGGATTTTTTGCAGAGCAGATTACCGGTTATTGAAAATGTTGCCGCTTATTTTGATTTATTTGATGATTTCGACTCAGCTTTGGAAAATGTTGACTCTGAGGTTATCTCTCCGCT
>JADFYB010000159.1:4081-6913 GCA_015233245.1 Nitrospirota bacterium
GATCCTTTCTATCTGGTTCACACTGAGACTGAGGAGGCAATTGATCTGGGAGGCATTAAGAACATGGATGAAACTGAGACAAAGGAGTATCTTAAGGAAATTTATGGCAGGTTTACGTTTTTATCAAACGGTAGGGTCAGAGTAAGAAAACGTGAGCTTGTAAACTATGCTGGGAAAAGTTACTACTTTGATACGCTTAAAAAAAGCGGACTAAAAGTCCTAAAAGACAAAAGCGTGCAGAAGCGCAAAAAGGATTTTCTGACAAGCAAGGTATCCTCACTTTCTGACATCAATATGCCTTCAACTCTGGTAAAAGGGATTATAAGACGGGTGGTAACAGGCGCAATAACGCTTTTAGAAAAGGACGACCTCATGGGATACCGGAGACACTCTGCTGAAAAAGCAAACATATTGGTTGCCATAGATAGCAGCACCTCAATGGAGCAGTACGGCAAACTTGAATATGCCCGGATGGCTGCCTTGTCATTCCATTACTATAAATCAACCCATAACAGGGAAAACAAGGTGGAATTCGTAGCTTTTAACGAAAGTATTCAAAAGACTGACCCAGTTGATATTCTGGGTATTAAAGCTGGCGGAATGACTCATACCGCGGAGCTTCTCGAATTTGTGTTTCAATATTTTGCAAGAAAGCATATGGGTGAAAATCCTGAGCTTTATATTATAACGGACGGTTATCCGCAAAAAGGTGGAATCAGTGATTCCACTTACCAAAGGCAGACACTTAAAGCGGCAGAGCGGCTAAAGACTCTTAAAATCAGAGCTAAGATACTGCTGGTTTACACTGAGGACTGCCCCCTTAATGCCTCCACAGTTCTCTACAATAAGATGATAAGTGATGCACTTTCCGGGGAGTTAATTGAAATAGACCCCGAGGACATCTCACTAACTCTAATTAATTCCAACAAAAACCGGTCTTGACAAAGGAGTACTTAAACACTCTTTCCCAAAAACTCCTTTAATTCATCCACGGAACCAGCTTTCCTAATGAGGTTTTTAAATTCCTCCAATTTATCTACAGTACTTATAGCCCTGACTATATTCATTAGCTCAAGTCCGGCTAAACCATATTTTAGTTCAAGCCCTAATTCAATTCCCTCAAGCAGTCCTTTACGTTCACCTTCAAGCAAACCCCTCTCAATCCCTCTCTCGATCCCTTTTTCCATTCCCTTTTCCATCCCCTGCTTATACCTGACATCTCGTTCTATATCATACACCAAAGCCATTTTACTTACCTCCTTACATACGTTTTCCTGTAAATCCCTCAGTTGTGCCAACACCTCCAACTGTCTTATGTACTTTAAACGCCCTACCTCCTCTTTTACGGTTTCCATTATTCTGTTTAACAGCTTCTTTATTACTATTGTATCATCTTCAGGAGCAAAATTACATAAAATCCCAAGTATCACCTCTTCAGGTGTGTTGGAACTTATGAATTTTTCACAGGCTATGCTCCTAAAATCTATTATGTCATATTCAAAGACCAGATTTTCGTCTTTGATGTGATTTTTCATCCTGAGCGGTTCTCTGCCAACATAAAATAGCACCTGCTTTACAGGTTTTCCATATGTCTGATTAATATAAATCCGGTACCGGAGCATTCTGTAAGGCATGTTGCTGTCATTGGTAGCCTGAAACTCAATATGAAGAACATAAGAGCTGCTGTCTTGCAACGTAATCTCAAGTAAAAAGTCGGCTTCTCTTTCATCAGTGACTTGTAGTTTAGTTTTTAATGGCTTTATTGACTTGGCTTTTATCCCCAGTACCTCTGATACCAACACATGCAGCACACCGCGCAGGCTCTCTTTTAATATTTTATCGTATCGTCCTGACATTCTAAATCTTAAAGTAACACAATCTTGTAAGAGCATTCAAGTTGTTTTGGTTCTACATTTGTGTTTAAGATTGTTGACTAAACATACAGCGCTTTGTAATCTAAATTTTAGGTGGGGGAATTATTATTGATGTTTGTGGATGTGAAACAGGCATGGCAACAGCGATAGACACGTTAAAGATATACGAACGGCTAAAGAGCGCAGATCTTAGCGATAAAGCTGCTAAGGAAATTGCAGAAATAGTCAGGGAGTCTTCTGACTTTTCTACCACAACAAAAGTAGAGATTAAAGAGGAGTTATCTAAAGAACTGGCGAGCAAGTCTGATTTACAGGCCACAAAAGCAGAATTAAAAGAAGATATAAGTAAGCTTGACACAAAAATGTCAGATACAAAAGCCGAACTCCTTAAGTGGATGTTTATTTTCTGGGCAAGCCAAATAGGAATTTTAGTTGCTCTGATTAAGTTTTTGAAATAATCGGGGGAGAAACCCGCCTTTGAGATACTATCGCGAATCGGTGTTTTTATTGTGATTTTTGCTTGACATTTCCGTTTTTATTTTTTATAATCCACGTGTAAGTATTCAATTAATTTTTTCAGGGATGGAGGAGCTATAACCATGAAATATCTAATGCGTAATCGAAATGGCGTTGTTTTTGCTTCTCTCTCTCTCTCTCTCTCTTAACTCTCCTTTAATCGTAATAATTTTACCATTTAAATTTAAAGATGTATCCCTGCGTTTAACTACTCTTGCTTATTGTTCCAACGAAAGGCTTTGTTTGTAAATAAAATAGCGTGGCAGCATGTCTGCCGTATTTTTTAGGAGGTGCTTTATGAAAAAGATATGGATTTTAACCTTGTTTTGTTTTATGTTGCTTACGCAAGTTGTTCCGTCTTATGTTTATGCTGCAACACTATATGATGATTTTAGTGGTAGTAGTGTAGATACTACTAAATGGAGTACAGCGACAAGTAGTG
>JADFYB010000160.1 GCA_015233245.1 Nitrospirota bacterium
CGGCAAATTCACTTTTAAGAAGCTATACCCTACTGCATCCTACACATTGTCAATCTGGCATAAGGACTGGAAAACCGATACAACGATGACCGTTGAAGCCGCACCTGAAGGGGAAACAACCATCTTAAAAGAGCCTATGAAGGTACTGATGACAGTTGACAACGAAGGAATAATTACAGACACTGCCACAAGACTTCAGTGGTACGTTGGCACTGATATGGATACAAATTGGGATGAGGCAAACTTGTGGGTAAAGAGCCTCTCAGTTGGCGGAGGGGGTGGCTGGCGTATGCCTGCCAGAGCACAACTGAAAGGTTTGTATGATGCCGGCATGGAGTTTGACCATTGGGTATGGTCAGGCGAGGTTTATAGCCCATCTGAGGCGTGGGCCTTCTTATTTTCTAATGGCTATGATGTTTATAACGACCGCAGCGACTCCTCAGGAGGCCGGGCTTTTGCGGTACGTAACCGATGACTGTCATGACAATGGCTTTTTTTATATTTTTTGCAACCTATACCACTGGATGATTTGGGAGAGAACCTGTTAAAATAACTTCAGGAATTTTATATACGTGTTTTACATACAGGTTTTTATGTGAATAAGGCTTCAGAGAATATATATTTTGTTTTGATCGAGCCCAAAGAGCCAGGCAATATAGGGGCGTCTGCTCGGGCTATAAAAAACATGGGATTTTCTAATCTCATTTTGGTAAACCCAGAAGGACATCTGACTATAGATGCCTACCTGTTTGCCCACGGCGCTGAGGATGTCCTGGAGCAGGCTGTTGTTTGCACAAGCTTTGAAGAGGCGGTGGGACAGATGCACCTTGTCATAGGATTGTCAAGGCGTTTTGGTAAAACGCGCGGCGTTTTTAAACCTGTTAACGAGGCCGCTAAGACCATACTCTCCAGTGCCTTAGAGGGCAAGGTAGCATTTCTCTTTGGACGTGAGAACAATGGACTTAACAACAAGGAGGTGGAATCCTGCGCCTTTATTGCTTTTATTCCGACCTCCAACGCTCAACCCTCGCTTAACCTGTCTCAGGCAGTCCTTCTTACGGCATATGAGCTTTCAAATATTTTTGTATTAGATTCCACTTTTAAGGTAAAACCAAAGGCCACCACTTATCAGTTGACTCAACTGTATGGTAGAATCGAGGATACTCTTAGTGCGGCAGGGTACGGTAGCCGCGGTAGCCATGATCTAAAGTCAGAGGTTATGCGCAACATAAAACACCTGCTTGGCCGTTGTGGTATGATGGTGTGGGAGGTTGATATGATTCACGGAATACTTAGCTATATAAACAATAAAATCTCAGAGGAGGGTTAGCTTCAGATGTACAACTTGACAGGTGCTGTATTAAGCATATTTCTTTTGTTGGCAGGTGGAAATACTTTTGCTGCAGGGACTTTTTCACTTAATGATCCCTCAAGGCAAATCATAGGAGTTGAACAGTCATACAAGGTGACTGATAAAGAAGATACACTACATGATATTGCAATTGCTTATGGAATAGGTTATAACTCCATAGTTTCCGCAAACAGTAGCGTGGATCCGTGGCTTCCTGATGTCGGCTCAACCATCAGAATCCCCACACGATGGATTATCCCGGAATTCCTAAACGAGGGAATTCTTATAAATCTGGCAGAGATGAGGCTTTACTTCTTTTTTAAATTCAAGGATCACAAGTTTGTCAAGACCTTTCCCATAGGAGTAGGCGATGAGGGATATTCAACCCCAGTTGGTACACTCCATGTAGCGGGCAAGGTAGTTAACCCAGTGTGGAAAGTGCCTCAGCACATACGCGATGAGTATCCCCATCTGCCAGCCTTAGTACAGCCTGGACCAGACAATCCTCTTGGCAAATACTGGCTTCAGCTTTCAATAAGAGGCTATGGCATTCACGGCAATAACATAGCTTATAGTGTCGGTCACAGGGCAAGCAGCGGCTGCATAAGAATGTACAACGATCAGGTAGAGAACTTGTTTGAATATGTTAAGGTTAATGATATAGTGAAAATCATTTATGAGCCGGTAAAAGTAGCAAAACAGGACAATAAAGTATATATTGAAGTTCACAACAACTACAACGAGGACAACATAACCAAAGGGGATGTACTGTCTGAGTTAGCCTTTAAGAAACTTAGTGGGAAAGGCCTGCTTAAATACGTTGATACCGGCTTACTAAACAGTGCAATTAAGGAAGCAACAGGCCTTCCCACCGTAATTTCTAAATAAAGGAGTTTTTTAGTGCTTTTTTAAGCCCTTTTTGAAACCCTTTTCGCATTTCTCAGCGGCTCTTTCAGCCTTTCTTGCTGATTCTTCTGCGCTTGTAGCTGCTGCTGCTGCTTTCTTAGCTGCTGAATCTGCTCTGTCTGCTGCCATTTTAGCCTCATCGGCTGATTTCCTGGCGCTGTCTTTTACGCTTTCAAGATAGGCCTTATCCTCTTTGCTGAGCTCGTAAGTACAACCAAACGTTACGAGCGTAAATCCTAACAACAGTAATAACGTGATGTGTTTCATACGTTACCCTCCCTTTAAAGGTTTTTCATGATAACCGCCTGAACGTGCGGTTTTTAGCAAGCCGTTGTACAGCATAATATGGAGTTATCTTAAAACAACGGATTCAAATAAATCAAGTGTTTTTTTTATAATTTGTGTTAACACCTGCCTTACTGAGCACTCTTTAACTCAGCGTAAACCTCTTCAGCGTAAGTTTGCAGTGCAATAGTCCTTGAAATTGAAGTCAGTATTCTAAAATTACTAACCATTGCAACTCAGATACAGCACCTTTTCCTGATGCTTCAAGTGTTCTGATTTTGCCTTGCTCACTCAGGCAAATCCTTTATTGAGTTTCGTTAAGAAATTGAGTTTCGTTAAGAAATTGGGTTTCGTTAAGAAATCTGGCAAATTTATCAGAAAACGATTGCGCTGAGAAATGCTGTTGAACAGTTGAATGTCCGTTTTTAGCAATATTAGAAGTAGTGGAGGATGAATTGTCTAACAGTCGGGCAATGGAATCAGCTAAAGCTGCCGGATCATTTTGATTAACTAAAAGCCCATTATGGTTATCCGTAATAATCTCAGGAATTCCCCCGACATTAGACGCTATCACAGGAATTTCCATAGCCATCGCTTCTATCAGAGAAAATCCAAAGGATTCAAGCCCTGACGTCGGTAAGACAAAAATATCTATGGCGCTGTATAGAAATGGCATATCGGTTCTGAAGCCTGTAATAGTCACCATCTGTGAAATGTCATTGCTTGCCGCTTCACGTTCAATCACTTCTTTGATAGGCCCATCGCCTATAAAAAGCAAATGAAGATGCGGAAACTTTTTTAGCAGCATGACAAATGCATTAAACAGAACTAACCCTCCTTTGTCTGCAGACAGCCTGCCGGAGGTCCCTATGACTACCCTGTCGGGAGTTATAGAAAGGGATTTTTTCGTTTCTAGGCTATTGAACTTTGACCTGTCAAAAACAGACAAATCCACACCGGAATAGATAACCGTTACTTTTTCAGGCTTTACACCGCATTCGGTAAGCGCTACTTTAACGGCGCCGCTGACTGCGATAACATGGTCACAAAGCCATGATATCAACAAATTAGTAACATATTTCAACTTGTTTGCCTGATGCCGGACTATTATAAACTTAGTCCTTAGCAAAATAGAAACAAATGCAACATGCCAATACTCTTTACCAAGATTTGAGACTATAACATCTACCCCATGCTTATATACAATGTAAATAAGCCTGAAGAGCGCAACAATATCCAAGAAATTTTTTAATTTAAGATGATACACGGGTACGCCTGCTATAGCGCAATTTTCATAAATAGGGCTTTCCTTTGGACACCCCACAATTACATTTATTCCTGAGTGAATAAGCGCTCTAGCAAGAACTGTGCCGTGAGAAGCGATGCCGCTCCACTTAGTGTTTGTATATAGAAAAAGGACTTTCTTCATCAGTGTTTCATCTTTTCATCATAAGAGCAATTTGTATGAAAATGCAATCGGGCCTGTATTTAGTTTAATTGACATACGGTTAAACTCATAAGGTTTGTCGCCTGTTCTGACATAACCTTTTTTAGTGGTAAATGCTGCTTTAAAACCCGCCCGTTTCACACTTGCCGTAACCTTGTCATCGTAGCTGCCATAAGGATAACAAAAAAAATCTATCGGTATAGACAATTTTGACTCAATATCATCTTTTGAACCCCTGATTTCTGTCTCAAGGTCGGACTCGGATAGTTTAGGCAAGTCGGGATGTGTCTTTGAGTGGGCGCCAAAGTCAATTGCTTTTTCTTTTAAGAAGTTAATATCATCCCAATCCATCAGTTCCCGTATTTCGTTTACATAGTCACTGTCCCACGCATTATGCTTACCAGCAAGGGATGACACAAGAAAAACGGTAGCCGGAAACTTGTATTTATCTAAAATGGGAAAAGCAAACTCCAAAAAACTCTTAAATCCGTCATCGAAAGTTATGGCTACTAACTTTGAGTTAGAGGGCTGCTCCAGTGAAAAAGCCAAAATATCGTTCAGTCTTACTACGTTATACCCAAAAGTTTTCAAGTAATACATTTGAAAAGCAAACATTTTAGACGTAACGTAAAGACCCGGCAGCCTGACACTGTTTTTAGGCGTACCAATACAATGATAAGTTAAAACAATAGCTCTCTTCATAATCTAAGTTAAACAATACTATTTACAAATTCCTGTGCATTTACATTATACATTATTTGCAAAATAAAATGTTAAAAATTTTTTTTATGAGCAAATTGACAATTAAAATTCTCTGTTGTTATAATTATCAAATACAGGCCTTAGGCAAGGAGATCCTGGGTAGCTCAGTCGGCAGAGCGGGTGGCTGTTAACCACCTTGTCGGGGGTTCGAATCCCTCCCCAGGAGCCAGATAACCGCTGTTTACGACTTACATAGTGACGGCATGAAGGAGCGGCTTATAAAATGAAAAATCCACTGATAGAAGGCATGATAATACCTCTTTTGACTTCTGTGCATGTAGTGAGTGTTTTAATATGGATAGGCGGTGTTGTTTTTGTTACTGTAATCATATTTCCAATGATATTGCGCATGGAGGATTCCATGGAAAAAGTCATGTTTTTTCAGGGAACTGAGCACAGATTTGCAAAAATTGCAAAAGTATGTGTTTTAATTGTTGGTTTAACGGGCGGGCTTCTTGTCTATTTAAAAGGCGTTTTAAACGCTTTTTTTCACAAAGAAGGTTTATATCTGACATTAATGTTGTTTCTATGGATAGTGTATTTGATAGTGCTTACCTTTGAAAAAAAGCTCTTTAAAATAATATTTAAAGGTCAGGCTCAGCATGACACAAAAAAAATGTTTGTCCGTCTTACTTTGTTTCATTGGATAGTTATGTTAGTCAGTCTGTTCGTAGTACTGTTCAGTGTTTATCAGGGTCATGGAGGTAATTTTTAGCGGAAAAATATGCCAATTTCATTATTCAGAATATTTTTTGTTTTTTTTTATTTAACGATTACTACTAACATAGCGCATAGCTTTGAGAGCAATTGGATTAGGTTAGATACCGGGCTGGAATTTGCCGAGTTTGAAGCATTGGCAGACACAACAGGTGATAGTGTAAAAATATCTGTTTTAAGAGTAAATCCCACAAATTACGAGTTAAAACTATTTACCATTGCCGACTTAGGGGGCATGAGCATGAGTGCCAAAGAATGGGCTAAAAAGTATAAACTTTTAGCGGTAACTAATGCCGGAATGTATCAGGAGGATGGTAAGACAAATGTGGGTTTTATGAAAAGTAAGGGGCGTATTCTTAACTCCCGTATTTCTAAAGCATATAAAACAATGTTGACACTTGAGCCAAAGGATAAAAATGACCGTGAGTTTCAGATTATTGATATGGAATGCGAAAAAGATGACAAAAAAATAGACAAATACATGACTGTGATACAAAACATCAGAATGATAAGCTGCAATCAGGAAAATGTATGGACGCCTCAAACTAATGTATGGAGTATTGCTGCTTTAGGGATGGATAAATCAGGAAACATTCTTTTTTTAATGTCAGTAACCCCTATGACTGTGCATGACTTCATTAAGATATTATTGCAGCTTCCTTTAAAAATTCATGTTGCGATGTATTTGGAGGGTGGCAAGCAGGCGTCATTGTATATAAACACAGGTGGTAGAGAAATTGAACGGGCTGGTAAAACGGGCGTAAACATAAGCAGTAAAAACACCGGCGATCTCTTTTGGCCAATTCCAAACGTTCTCGGTTTAGTTAAAAGGAAATGATTTACAACAGGTTTACTTCAATTTTTTTGGTTTTGGAGTAACACGGCAAGTCCACTTAGCTTTCTGACTATTGCTTCAATATCGGCGTGATTACTGAGTTTTATCATATAAATGAGTTGTCTGAGAAAATCTGTTGCTTCTAATATTGTTTTGACTGAGTGTGTGTCAGGAATGATTTTTCTGTCCCTGAGGATATGTAAAACATCCTCAACAGCATGTGCAAGTTGCTCTATTTTCTTAAGCTTTAAAAGGTTAGCTCCGGATTTGATAGAATGGGCGTCTCTGAATATTTGATTAATACTGCTCTCAAAAGAGGTGCTGCCTTCTTTAAGTTTAAGAAGCAAAGAATCTACCTCATGGAGCCGGTTTAGCGATTCCATCCCGAATGTTACCAATAAATCTGCATCATTTTCTACGCTTATCATAATTCTGCCTAAACTGGAGCCAACCTCTCTTCTATGAGTTTTATGGCTCTTGCTGCCATTTCATCTAAATCCGGCTTTGACACCTGATCATCTGCCCCCACAGATTCCC
>JADFYB010000161.1 GCA_015233245.1 Nitrospirota bacterium
ATATACTTTCCAAAAAATGCTCTCTAATTAGACTTCATGACACAGTTTTTTGAACTCTCTCGCTCAGACAGAAAGGCCACGATGCGATACATCTGTCTCCTTTTGCTTTTTACCAGCCTTTTTATACCTCTGTGCTATCACCTTAGTTACTGCATGTCTTTCTTCATCGTTAACCTCATCTGTGTCTCACAGTTTGTCTCTCTGAGAGCTTTTATAGTATTTTTTCACATAGTTTTTTATTTGAGGCAACGTTGCCGTTTTGTATAGTTTTTTGATTAGGCAATTCGAATTGTTGATTTCCCCATATTTGTGGTAAGATATCTAAACTTTGTAGTATGACAGTAACATATTACAGTTTTAATGGATATTTGTAACGGAGATTAGGCTAAAGATGAAGTCATCTATATATATATCGCTAATGCTTTTTTTAGTGCTATTTGTGACAGGCTTATCAAGCGCAAAAGACAGGTCATTAGTTGTAAAAGATGAGCCACGCAACTCTCAAAAACGCATAGCGCTTGTTGTTGGAAATGCGTCGTATAAGAAGGCGCCATTGAAAAACCCGTTGCATGATGCGCGAAAAATGAGTGACACTTTGTCAAAGTTAGGTTTTGATGTTATAACTAAAGAAAATACCAACCAGAAAGAATTAGAGAGAGCAATAAAAGATTTTGCTTTAAAACTTTCTAATGGTAATATCGGAATATTCTTTTTTGCAGGACATGGTGTGGAGGTAGAGGGCAGAAATTACATTATTCCGATAGATGCAGAGATAGAAGATGAAAACGATGTGAAATACAAAGCTGTTGATGTACAGATGGTGTTGGAGAAGATGGAAAGCTCAAGAAATCAGGTAAACATAGTAATTTTAGATGCGTGCAGGAATAATCCTTTTACCAGAGGTTTTCGTTCAGCAACAAGGGGGCTGGCATCAATGGATGCAGGGAAAGGAATAGCAGCAGGGGGAACAATAATAGCTTACGCAACGTCAGCAGGCTCGACAGCCAGTGATGGTAAAGGGAAAAATGGAGTGTTTACCGAGGAGTTTTCAGAAAACGTTTTAACCCCAGGGTTAAAAATAGAAGAAGTATTTAAAAAGACAGCAAGAGGGGTAAGAGAAAAAACGGCAGGTGCTCAAGTGCCTTTTCTTTCAACATCCGTTTTTGATGACATTTATTTAGCATCTGACAAAACGTCAGAACCCGTCGAAGTGCTCCCTGTAAAAGCAGAGACTCTACCAACGCAAGACGTAAAGACTGAAAATGATACGGTATCACAAGTTGAACAAAAACCAGACAACGAAACACAGCCTCCGGAGGCTAAACGCCAACAAGATAAACCAACAACAAGTTTTACAGGCGTACCATCTGAGCCTGATAAGGACAACCACAAATTCCGGAAAATCCTGTTACTGTTATCAGCATTAGCGTTACTGATATTGATTATTGTTTTTCGTAGGAGCGTGAATCCTTTTAAAAGGGTTAAGCATCCACAATCAGAAAATTCAGAGGCCTTGTTGGGGCACAATCAGGAGAAAGATGAGAGTTTGGATAATCTTAACACTGAAGAGGCCGTAACTGACAGTACTTACACAGATACTCTTACACAGATGGAGTTTGTGCTGGTAAAGGGCGGCTGTTATATGATGGGAGATACGTTTGGTGGTGGAGGTAAAGATGAGAAACCTGTACATGAGGTATGTGTCGGGAGTTTTTATATGGGTAAGTATGTAGTAACGCAGGAACAATGGACTAAAATAATGTCAAGCAACCCATCAAAATGCGCCATTTCTGACAACTATCCTGTAGAGCGTGTAAGTTGGAATTATGCGAAAGAATTTATACGTAAATTAAATAATAAAACGGGGAGCAAGTATCGCTTACCTACAGAGGCGGAGTGGGAGTATGCGTGCAGAAGCGGAGGAAAGGATGAGATGTACTCCGGTGGCAGCGATGTTGATAAATATGCATGGTATGATGAAAATTCAGGGGATAAAACACATCCGGCTGGGCAAAAACAACCAAATGGCTTAGGACTGTTTGATATGAGCGGCAATGTTTGGGAGTGGGTTGAGGATGTATATGCAGAGGATTCTTACACCAAACATTCTAAGAATAATCCAATATATACGGGAGCCGGCATTAACCGCGTTGTGCGTGGCGGGAGCTGGCTTGACACCCAGCAAAACGTTCGGTGTTCCTACCGGGGCAGCATCGCCCCTGACCGTGGTCACAGCAACATCGGTTTCCGGCTTGTCTTTACGATGTAACATCTATAAGCTAATCATATGATGATAGTAGCAGTTAGTCCAGATATTTTTGCCGGGTGGCATTTCTGACCGGCCATACGTAGTACTCATATGACCTTGGTGCCGTCTCCATAATCATTATGCCCGAAAAATACCCTGTCCATGCCTTTTCTTTGTCAATTTGTGTCGAAGTCCAATGGGGATAACAAGCGTTTTTAAACCCTGCCTTATCTATAGGCCTGACAGTAGCACCCCCGCAGCTATGTTTCTTATAATAATTATCATCACAAAAGGCAGGAGTTTCCCCAGGTTTTAAATGACCATCAACATTACTAAAAGCACACGCTACTTCCATTTGTTTTTTACATTGTTCGGAACCCGCATCGTATGTTATCTCATCCTTAATACCTAAAGACTCAAGCTCTGCTTTATTAGGCATTCTCCAATTGCTGAAACCGGCATATTTTTGATCGTTCATTTTCTTTATACACTTGTCAACCGATTTCCATTGTACCTTTTCTCCGCATGGTATGGAGTCTCTCGTCCACATGAGCTTCGTTATGCGATCCGTTATTGTATATTCTGAAACATCGTAGTCAGCGTTATTGTAAGATTCTTTGCCGGTTTTTTTGTCAATTTTAGCGAGAGCTTCTTCTACATAATCACTTTTAATCTCTTTTTTGTCAATCGGAGTCGATACGTCGTCGCCGTATACCTCGATGTTTATCGTATGAGCAGTTTCTCCGGGTTTAATAACTACTGTCCATTTGCCCGGCGTCGAGGAATAGTTAAAACCTTCTTTAGAGCTAAAGGAACGTTGCATAATTATGTCTTTTATTATTTTGTCCATTCCATTAGGAAAAGATGGATAAACACCGAAATCGTTTTTACATTCGCTCCTGTTTACCGCCAGTACCGAACAGTCGGCAAAACAGGAATTTTCACAGTCATTTATCGCTTTATCTGAATGAACACAGCGGATGTTTTCAGGTTTATCTATCTGTATTTGGTATTTCTGGCCTCTAATATAAGCGTCGAGCATCTGCTGGGCTTTTTCTCCTACTTCTTCTATAATTGATGACCTACGCATATCCCTTTGATACATAAGATCACGTTGATTACGTTGTATTTGTTCACGAGGTCCAACGATGAATATACTATATAATGACAACACTACAAATCCACCAATCATAACACTACCGAGGATAATACCTGTTATAGCGTAACCTTTGCCCTTCAACTTTTCTTGCGATTTTCCGATGCTCTTTAATGCTTTAAACCCATAGAACATACTTAATAATCCGCTTATTAGAAAAGAAAGAACGAACGAAAGCATTAGTTTTCTATTTAGTATTACGCTGAAAAAAAAGGCTGAGATAGAAATCATGGCTATAATCAAACAAAATCTGCATACCCTTGCTGCTTTAGGATAGTTTTCTGTTTCGCTTAGAAACCTTAGGAGTTTCGACACCGTCATTTCCCACATTCATTCGTATTTTCCCCCTTCTTTTAATATGTATAGGTCATGGTCACTCTTTTTACAATAATAGTGTAGGCGTTTAGATAATCCCTTCTTTTTAAATATCTGACACATAGGTTAAGACTCTACTTTAGATATAAATAGTTAACATAACTGAATGCTACACCAATTACTGCACCAATGCTGCCACCAATACCAACAAGCATCATGAGCCTTGTGGATTTTGCGAATAACCATGCAGGTACTGCTGCGATAACAATTCCCGAGACAACTGCACCAGTCAGAGTTGCCTTCATCAGTGAAGCCCATGCTCCAGGGCCAAATTTGACCACAACAACCTGTCCTGACGGCGCCGGAAATAGTGATGGACTTAGTGCAAATCCAATGCATAAGCCTGCAATTCCGCCAACAACTATTGCTGCAACAGACCACACAACACTCCGTTTGATGATCCAGAGCGCAACAGCACAACTTGCCGCACCGGCAAACAATGCTGCACCTTTGAGCGATGCCGCAAGATCAACGACTCTGTCACCTGAGACTATATCTTGAGCCATGTTTGCCTCCATAATTGACTGACGCATCAAAAGGGAACTCAACAATATTAGCACAAAAGCAAAAATAAAGTAAAAAAAATTTCACCTTGTACTAGGCAACAGTTATAGCGGCATTCTCTGTGTAGTTAGATGAGGCATATATCAAATACCATAAAGACTTGTACATATTTGATTTATTTCATATAATTATGAAACCAAGTCATCAACAAATTACAATCCCTGCATAAACCTTTGCGTACGTTATTACCCCCCCCTTAGCTTTAGTATGGCGGCAATATCCTTCTAACTCCGTAAAATAAAAGAATAATAGGTTATCAAAAACCCGGGCTTTCGCTCTTTTTTAAATACGTGCCGTCAAATGTTACATTTAATCCGCAGTAACCGCTGCAATTTTTAGAAGCAGCTGTTAATTTGTTTTTATCAAATATCAGTGAAATCTCACATTTTTCATCATCAGTAAAAACAGCACGGTTATTCTCTGTTAATGTCGCAACAGCCCCACCATCTTCTCCAATATTGCACACATTCATTCCGTTAACTGTGTTGATTTGAAATTTAATTTTGTTATCAGACATAAGCTGCACGCTGATTAGCCCGCTTGTTGTCCTGTACTCTCCGGTGATATTATCTTCGGCTGATACAGGTGTTGAGTATGACGCTTTGAGAAGTGATATCCTCTCCTGATACACCTTAATAAGACACGGGACATCGGTGCACTTATTCCTTTGAGTTTTTATCCACTGTTTCTGACTCTTTATGAGCTTGTCCTTGTCTGGCACAATATGAAGCGCTTGTTTGTACTCTTTGTTTAACAAATCGTCAGCATCAGAGAGTTGCATGTCTGAACATATTAGTTTCTCAGTGACAGTTTCAGCTTTTGAGCAGTCAAAACAGGCAGCATCAGTTATATATGTTATTGAAAATAACAGCAAACTTACTAATAGTGTTTTTTTTGTCATCTATACACTTTCACTTTGAGCCATAGCCAGAAGGTCTGCCTTTTCGCTACGTATTCTGTTGGCAACAGCGGCTCTAACATCGTCACTGGACGACTTAAAATAGCGCTCCACGGTGGCGGCTTTATAGTCCTGAATTACAGTTATGATTTCTGCATCAGACATATTGGCGGTATCCTTACCGGCCAAAGCTTTTGATACAAGTCCTGTGTGTCCGCCATACTGGACTCCTGTTGACCATATAGCCTCATTGAGGGCTCTGCCCCGCATGGAGACATCAAGTCCGGTGTCTGCTAAAACCTTGATAGCAAGTGGTTCATAGTGAGTGCTTTTAATAAAATCATGTTGCGATTGTGCAAAGTCAGTGTCTGAGGCTGCGATGTGCTTCCATTTCTGATTAAAAGCATCAGTGCCGGAGTTTAAATGTGCAAACTGTGCCCCATATCCGGAGCTGTTCAGATATGCTTGCAATGTGCCTGTAGTGGATGATAACTGATAGGTGCCGTAGGAAACACCACCGGCATCGCCCACCCCCGAACTAATAGTTGAAACTCCCCTGTTTCCGGATTCATACTTAACAGAGATTGAACCGAGATCGCTCACATCTGCTTCGGTTGAAGTTTGTTGAATGTCCGGAGTCGCTGTTAATAGCGCTATCTCATATGCCCGCTTTGAATGCATCCAGAGCATTGGGTCATATTCACGAGGTACGGAAATAAGAGTTACAGCAAATATCAGGTCTTCACGCTTAACAAATCCAAGACGCAATTCAACTTGCGCTTTATTTAACATACCTTTAGATACATATGCATCTTCTAAATCAGCAACCATATTAACGGACAAATCTTTATCTTCTATCCATGGTGACATAATAAGAACACCACCTTCTGTAATTTCGTCCATTGCTATACCTTTTCTTTCATCTGAATTTGTTACTGTGGTAACACTCGAATCAATCGTTTTGACACGCAAGTAGGCCATCATCTTACCCTCGATCAACCACAACAAATCCAGCCCGCTTTTGCCCTCAATTCGTGTCTTAACCAGTCTGGTCTGCCACGATGCAGGGTAACTTACCATAAAGTTGGGAGATTGCACTATGAAACTCATGCGTTTTTCCATAAAGGTTATGCCGGTGGGTTTAAGGAGCTTGAAAGAATTTGCAGCAATTGCAATATTTCGCTTCAGCTCCTCATACCGGTCGGCTATAGCAATGCCCATTACAAGAAAAATGCGTGTACTATCGGCATGTCCAACCATACGAATAACAAGTCTTTTCCCTAGCTGCCTTGCATACCCGCCGGCATCCACAACAGGGCCACAAGCAAAATTCTGATGCTGAACGTAGATAATATCTGTGTGTAAAAATCCCATTTGATACTGAACCCAATCTGATACGTTAATCTCAAATGATAATTTACTATATGCTACCTGAACTACAGCAGCGTCAGGGGTAAGGTTTTCAAGAAACATACCAGTGCGGACAATTTGTCCATTTTCGGCCTCTTGTTCGTATGATTTTCCCTCCATAAGCCACCCTTTTGGTAAAAGTAAAGAATAAGCAAGACTGGTTTTGCCAAACG
>JADFYB010000162.1 GCA_015233245.1 Nitrospirota bacterium
GTTTGTCATTTTCCAGTTCCTTTACGTTAAAGTCCGGTTGTGCGGAAAACCAGTGATCAATCATATCCAGTGATGCTTTGCGTAATGCGAGCGATTTAAACACACCACCGTTAAAAAGTACTGCATCAGGACGCACGGCTCTAACGCCGCCAGTTTTAGCAGTTTTCACCCATGAGGCTAAAAAGGGATTTGCAGCATGTCGCCTCAAAAAAGCAGACAGATGTTTAAATACAGCAGTTTCTGATACATAGGGAAGTCCCAGTTCCTGAAATCCTAATCGTCGTTCAGTTACCTCCTCATCTATTCCTACTTGTTTAAAAAACCCGTTAAGCACGATATTTTTAGCTGCAGCAGATGTAATCACACCCTTAACCGACCCTCCGATTACACTTCGCCCTGAGCCAAGGAACGTGACCTCAACCTCTTTAACGCTCTCTTTGGCAAGAAGTGTCTCCTTAGCCTTACGGCACTGATGGGTAAGCGATGTCCACCCAGCAATACCCATCTTTTGACCTGCGCCAAAAATGCTTTCTTCAACCTCTCTGGCAAACGCCAGATCCATGTTATCGCCGCCGAGCATCAGGTGATCCCCTACAGCCACGCGTTTAAACTCCGGTCTGCCGCCTCTTTCCTCTACCGTAATGAGATTAAAATCCGTAGTGCCGCCTCCCATATCAAAAACAAGAACCAGCATGTTTTCCTGTATAAGGTCACCAAGGTGGGATTCATTTTGAGAAATCCAGTTGTAAAAAGCTGCCTGTGGCTCTTCAAGCATAGTGAGGTTTTTAAAGCCGGCAAGTTCAGCGGCTTTAAAGGTAAGCTCACGTGCGGTTTCATCAAAAGATGCCGGAATGGTGACAACCACCTGCTCATCCTGAAGGGGATGGTACTTACCGCGCATCCCGCCGCCATCAGAATTCCATGCGTTAATTATATGCTTAAGATATGCGGCTGAGGCGCTCACCGGAGAGAGTTTCCCTGCAGTATCCTCACGGCCCCAGGGCAAGATAGGAGCGTTTCTGTCAACACGGCTATAACAGAGCCACGATTTGGCGGAATACACAAGATTAGACGGTTTTTTTCCGCCAATAATCCGGGCATATTCGCCGGTTATAACTTTTTCAGAGCCACTTTGCCACGGCAGTCCGCCAGTTGCAATCTCAGCATCATACGCTCCCGGGATATACAAAAAGGATGGCAAAGTGGAAATCTTTCCTGTCTGCCCATCATCTACAAACTGTGGAATGTCAAATACCTCAGGGGCTTTTCTTAAATCGTGAGACTTCTTTATTTTTTTTCCAGATGCCGTCTCCTCAGTATCAATAAAGGAAACAGCCGAATTAGTCGTCCCTAAGTCTATGCCAACTATAAAACGTGTTTTTTTATTCATAAGTCATTATTAAGTTTAAAATAGCAATGACAAGGGGTCTGTCATACATAGATTGTATCTTTGTCTATTCTTTCTTTCAGTAATGTGTTCATTTTCTCTCTATAGTGCACAATATCAACATGTTTGCTGATGAGTTCCTCTATTTCCAGACGAATACGGGATAACGTAACTATGTTAGGGTGAATTATTTTTATTACAACATCAACGTCACTGTCTCCCTGCATCTCCCTGCGGGCAACAGAACCAAAAACTCCAAGAGCGACTATTCCATATTGGTCTGCAAATTGTCTTTTATACTGTTTTAATAGAAAAATTATTCTATCACTTTCTTCAGTCACCATATCATCAATCATATTATCATTGTAACAATTGAAGTTACCGGAAAGTCAAGGTTGTCAGCACGTAGGGAACCGGTTAGTGAAAATATAAGTACCGGCTTTATTCCTAACAGATGGGCGGCCTCTGTAAAGTCCACAAGTGTAATACGTATTTACCTTTCCTGTGAATACCATCTAAACTATTGATATGAGATGGAAACTACTGATTTCTATATAAGGACAATGTCTGAGGCGGAGTTAGACCTTGCCATAGGGTGGGCAGCCGATGAGGGTTGGAATCCCGGCCTAAATGACAGGACGCCGTTTTATGAGGCAGACAGAGCTGGGTTTTTCATGGGACTTCTTAATGATGAGCCGATTGGGTGCATTTCAGCAGTAGCATATGACAAATCTTTTGGTTTTATAGGATTATACATTGTCAGGGCTGGTTTCAGAGACAAAGGCTATGGGATTAAACTATGGCAGCATGCCGTTAATTATCTCGGAGACAGGAATATCGGGCTGGACGGTGTATTGGCGCAACAGGAAAACTACAAAAAATCAGGATTTAAATTAGCATACAGAAACATTAGATATGAGGGAACGGGCGGAAAATTCGATGTTCCATCTGAAGTTGTGCCGTTATCCGGTGTTTCTTTTGATGAGGTACTTTCGTATGACAGAAGGCTTTTTCCGGCAGAAAGGGTAAATTTCCTGAAACTGTGGATTACCCAACCAGGGCACATCGCTCTTGCAATCTTAGATAAGAGCAGACTGGCAGGGTTTGGCGTTATGCGTCCCTGCAGGGTGGGATTTAAGCTGGGGCCGCTTTTTGCAGATAATGCAGATTTAGCCGACACGTTGTTTTGGGCTCTAAAATCTTTTGTACCGGGACAGAGGGTTTATCTCGACATACCGGAGGTTAACCCTCTTGCCGTAAGTTTAGCGGAAAAACACAAACTGACACGAGTGTTTGAAACAGCAAGAATGTACACAAAAGCAACTCCTGAAATTGAAATCGAAAAACTCTTTGGAATTACCACATTTGAACTTGGTTAGGATTCCCCTGCTAAATTTCTCGGCGGTACGCCGGTTAAAAAATTCTTTACCAACAAACACTATCCACCAAACCGGGGGGCACGGGGAATTATTCCCCGTGCAGGATGGGGTTTAAGGGGACAGGACAGAGTCCTTCCCCTTATTAATTTATAATTTCCTGACATTAAGCAAAAACACAGGGATAGCAACAATTATAAGAGATGCCATAATCCAGAAGGAGTGCAGGTAGCCTAATCTTGCAATCAGCACACCGGCCAGTATTGGGCCAGATGCGTGGCCGATGTCAAATATAGTTCCAAATGTTCCCATGGCAGCGCCAAAGTGTTTTTCTTTACAGATATCGGCTACAAGTGCAGCCGAGGACGATGTTACAAGAGCCTCTCCAAAGCCAAACACCAGAGCACAGCAAATCAGCAGGTAGAAACTCTTAAATAGCGGAAACATTGCAAAGGAGACGGCACAGAGGAGCAATCCAGCGGCAATTATGGGAGTTCTGCCGTACTTATCTGAGGTTTTACCCATGACCGGTTTTGATAGTATTGTGACAAGCACTTGAACTCCCCACAAAAGTCCTGCCTGAAGCTCGTTAAGGAGCGCTACTTTTACGGCATAAATCGGCAGAAATGCCTCAAGCGCTCCCATAGACATATTTTGAATTCCCTCCATGGCTGAGGTAATAACGACCCTCTTGTCACTTACGACCTCTCTTATGCCTGAGGCAAATTTCTTATAAGCAGCTTTCAGTCCAGCTTTTTGCCCGACAGGTTTGTCATCTTTGAGCATTTTTATGCCAAAAAGCAGAGACATTACACCGGCTATGCCGCTTAGGATGTATGCCCTTTGGAAATCAACAAAGGTTGGATCGCCCTGAGCCAGAGTGTGAAGAATAAATCCTCCGACAGGGGCGCCAAGAAGGTTACCGATAATTGTAACCGATGAAAACCAGGACAACACCTCTCCCTTTTTACTGCCTGCCTCATCGGCCACAACAGCCATTGCCACCGGCCCGTATATAGCCGTTGCAAGACCGTGAATGAACCTGATAATCACAAGCAGGTTGTAGTCCTTTACAAACAGGTACGTAAATGGCATTACGGCAAAGACGATGAGACCGGCAAACAGTGTTCTTCTGCGTCCTATCACGTCAGAGAGGGCACCTGAGGGCATCTTAAAAAATATACCGGTTACGGTTGAAATCCCTGTGACAAAGCCGATTGCCTCAGGGCCTGCTCCAAGATAGAGGGCAAAAAGCGGCAACACAGGAGACCTTGCCAGTGCATAAGAAAATCTGGCAAGAAATCCGACTAAATATATCGGCATAAAGTTGGGTTTAGAGTCAGTCATTTTTTCTCATATCCTTTTAGTGCTTTATCTGAGTCTGTCTGTCAAAGTAAATACTTTTGCCGGATATACTTATCGGCACACCCATAACTACCTCCGCCTTGATAAATCCAAGCGCCTTGGCAGCAGCTCCCACCCTTTGCTGCACACGGTTATCCACATTAAGCGTGCTTGCAGTCTTTGCCGCCGATGACAGCGCCACTCCAATATCCATCATCCTCATTATACAGTGAGGACCTGAATATCCCATCTCTTTTTCTTTCATCTGTTTGTACTTACTAAATTCTGCACACGTTGGGTAACCACATCCGCCACAGTCATAACCCGCCGTTACTGCCGACTTTAGTCCTATAAGCACAAGCGCTCCGGAGTTTTCAATATTAGAAGCATCCCTTAACCAATATGCTTCGTTTGTGCTCTTAGGAGCATACTCTTTCATAGCATCCGCTATTTTCTGTAAATCGGAACTATTGGTTACAACAACAATCTCCATAAAATCCTTACCACCGGCTTTAGGCGCCGTCCTTGCCGATACCGCCATTAAGCCGGCTACCAAATCTGTCATTTCTTTCATATGTTTACTCTCCATAAATTTAATTATTTTTTTGACTCATATAGAAAATCAAAAATCTCTGTGGCCTTACTGACAATATCCATATCGTTTTTAATGCGCCTTGTCATACCGCTTATTATCTTTTCGACTCCGGCACTCTCAACACTCCTGTACTTGCCGTCTTTTATATCAATTTCGTGAATGATTTCGGCTATATGCCTTAGCGCACCGTCTTTTATGCCAAACGATTTAACTAAGACCTCAAACGTACAATCATCCCCGATATGAGTAAACTCCCCGCCAACCACATCAAAATAGACTGCGTCAGAAGAGACGGATAAGTCCATCTCACTTTCATCCTCAAACGCAATAACGGCATCCTTATCAATAAATCTTCTGATAAGCCAAATCGATGACAGTCTGTCAATGTAGGGTCTTTTTCTTGTCACCCATCGTTTGCCGGTAAAATCCTCAAATTTTCGCAGCTCAATCCTCCTTGTTTTTTCAGCTGATTCGGGATTCATATAAAAAATCACAGCCTCTTTAAGTTCATTCAATCGGACTTCTATTGATTTTTTTTTGTAGAGAGTGAAAAAATCTATTTTTTTAATTTCCTCATATTCGTTGTTTAACTTGTTTAAACGCTCATATATTTTATGAAAATTATTAATTCCAGCGGGGTTTGAGGACATCTTAGCATTAAAAAAATTTCTGTCAATTTCTTCGAGATATTTTTCTATTTTCTCATAGTCGCCCTCTCTTACCGTATTAAATAATGCAATCACATCATCATCTTTGATATTTTCAAATTTTTCAACCGCTACAAAACCGCCATCCCCTCCGACAGAGTCCACCTCGTTTAGCAACCACTGAAAGAATTCGTAATGCTCTTCGTTACAGGGAAGGACATAGACGGAATGTTTAAATTGAATAGCGCCAGCCTTAGCAAGCCGCCTCCAAATCTTAACCCTGTTATTAACAGGAGATGCCGACACCGTGTAAAAAAATAAAAGCCAGCTTCTTTTGTTTTGTAACATGTGTTAATTGTATAACATATGTTTCATTTTGTCAAGGAAATTTTTTGAAGATGGCAATTCATATCGAACCACAAAATTTTTCACCAAAGATGCTATAATAGCAAATGGAATTAAACGAAATACCAATATTTGAAGGCTTAACAAATAGTGAATTAAAAGAAATAGAGCCATATATTCAATTTGTCTCCTTTAAGAAGAAAGAAGCGGTTTTTAATGAAGGTGACAGGTCTGACTGGTTTTACATTGTGGCTGCAGGTAAGGTTAAAATTACCAAATTGTCTCAGGATGGCAAAGAGTTGATTATTGAGTTAGTACAAGCTGGGGAGCTTTTTGGAGCACTGGCGGTTTTCGGGGGTTTTCCGTATCCGGCTAATGCGATAGCCATGGAAAACGCAAAAGTAGTAAGGATTTTTCGTAAGAACCTGCTTAGAATTCTTGACAGGTTCCCAATCGTTATGTTTAAAATCACTTCTATAATGGGAGATCGTATGAAAAACTCCCACGATACACTAAAAAACATAGCTCTTGAACGAGTGGAATCACGCATCGCCTCTTTGCTTTTGAAGCTTTCAGATAAATCCTCAACCCCCGGGCAAATTGATATTAAATTAACCAAACAGGATATTGCCGATATGGTTGGGACAACTGTAGAAACCTCGATAAGAACCTTAAGTAAATTTAAAAAAGAAGGACTTATTACTGACAAAAAAGGGCTTCACGTTATTACTGATAAAGAAGGCCTTGCGCTATACGCTAATTAGCGGCTAGTTTTTTTAGTTCGGAAAGTGCGTTTAGTGCCTCATCGGGGGTTAATTTCTTTATGTCAAGGTTAATTAGAGAAAGCACGGCAGGGTGGATTTGTGATGAGAATAGATCAAGCTGAACCGCTGTTTTTCCCTTCCTTTTAATTAAATAGACCTGGGCCTCAACTTCTTGAACCTCTTTTTTCTCAAGCTCCAACAAAATATCCTTTGCGCGGGCTACAATGCTGTCAGGGAGTCCGGCAAGTCTGGCCACTTGTATCCCATAGCTTTTATCGGCGGCGCCTTTTATGATTTTCCGAAGAAAAATGATCTCATCTCCCCACTCCTTTACTGACACGTTATAGTTTTTCACCCCT
>JADFYB010000163.1 GCA_015233245.1 Nitrospirota bacterium
AAGTTTGATATTTAACGATATGTATTTATTTTTTTTCATAGTATTTAACAGATGTATAAGACTGATTCTTAAATTACTCTGGTAGAAAATTACCTTTCCAGTTTTTCCCATCTTGCAGTAAGATTCATTGATGTGAAATGGGTAAGCTGTTTTAGATTCTTGCCATCTGCGTCAATTGTAACTAAATTACTGCCATTTCCTTCAAACACGGTGTATACCAGGCGTTTACCGTCAGGAGACCAATAAGGATACACGGAGGGTTGCGCTTTGGATATCTTATGCAAATCCGTGCCGTCAGGATTCATCACATAAATGCCGTAATCACCATCCATGTCTGAATAAAAAGCTATTTTGGCACCGTCACGGGAGAATCGGGGAGCAAAGTTGTCGGCATTATTTTTAGTGAGGCGTAATTCGTTTTTGCCGTTACTGTCCATTACGTATATGTTATAGTTTTTGTCTTCCCGTTTTGAACAAAAAACAATTTTTTTACCATCGGGCGAATATGAAGGAGAACGGTCATCGTAATCATTTTTTGTTAACCGTACCTGTTTTTGTCCATCGGAGTCCATTAGATATATTTGAAAGTTGCTACCGTCTCTGTTTGAGATGAAAAGAATACTTTTACCGTCGGGGCTAAATGTTGGATATCTGTTAAATCCCCTTAAAAAAGTGAGGCGCACTGATTTCTTATCACGAATATTTAGTTTATATATGTCGTCTTTACCGCTTTCTCTTGATATATAAGCAACGTCGCCGTTTTTATAGATAGAGGGATAATTATTGTCCCAATCACTTTTGGTCAATTGTGTTAGTTTTTTCCCGTCAGGTGTGATTGCATATATATCGTAATTGCCATGCATATTAGATGAAAACACTATAAGCTCACCGTTTTTAGTACAACTAACGAGGCTTATCAGCAACAGTATTAATATACCTGTTTTTTCATATCGCATTCTTACTCCTTTTAAAGAAATCTGTTATGGAAAAAGCCCTTCTACATAGTATAGCAATATTTTAGGACATTAGTGAAAGATTTTGAATATATTATATATATGAATGTTACTCAATATAAGCAATATTGTCCATAATTTGATATAATGAAGTGCAGCGGTAGTGTATATATATACAAAACAAAAATTGCTTTTGGAGGAAAACTAAATGGACTTAGGGCTTGCAACCCACGGATTAAACGAGGAGTCGCGGTTTAAAATACTTAAAAGGCATATATATGCGTTTATTAAGCATTTTACAATAAAAAAACTGTTTAACTTTATAAAAACAGAGTATAACCTTAAAACCAAAAAAATCAGGCTAAATTCTCTGCCCTATATATTAAAACTTGAAACCACAAATATATGTAATTTTAAGTGCGCCTACTGTTATGACGGAAGGAGGCAGCCGGTTGAAGGTGAACGAGCATTTGGCAGGATGTCTTTTGATAATTTCCAAAAACTCATAGACGATATTGGTTCGTATCTTTTTAAGATAAACCTTTACGGCTTTGGCGAACCATTTCTTTTTCCTGAGACCCTCGATATGATAGCTTACGCTACTAAGAAAAACATCGGTGTTGGAGTCTCTTCAAACTTAAACATAGATGATGACACGCTGCCCAGCAGGATTGTGGAGTCCGGCCTTGAGGTGCTGATATTTTCCTGTCACGGTGTTACTCAGGAAAGCTACTCAAAATTTATGGGTAAGGGCAACATGGAACTTGCCTTTAAAAACGTAACCGGTATTTTAAAAGAGCGTAAAGCACGTGGCCTTAAAACCCCATTTATTGACTGGCAGTTTTGTGTGACTAAGTTTAACCAAAGTGAAATCCCTTTGGCACAAAAAAAAGCCTCAGAGCTTGGCATAGACAACGTGCGCTTTATAAAACCCTTCTTTCCGGTAAGCGCCGAGGAGGATTTCATATCGGATATCTTTCCCCGTAAGCGTCTTGAGTTAAGCAATCATGATAATCCTGGCTGCTCATGGCCATACCGCTCTGTCTATATAAACTATGACGGCGGACTGCTCCCATGTTGTAAAGACACCCGGCTGCTATCAAATGATTTTGGAAACGTCTTCAGGGATGGGTTTAAAACAATCTGGAACAACGACCACTATTTAAAAAGCAGAGCGTTAATTAAAGATCCTGCCAATAAAGAGTTGCTTTGCGACACTATGTGTGTGCGCTGTCCGGTTACTCAAATTCATCTGCGTTGACCAATATAACTCCAAAAAGCTAAGGCAATAGATGGTGGGCGATGCGGGGCTCGAACCTGCGACCTCTGCCGTGTGAAGGCAGCGCTCCACCACTGAGCTAATCGCCCTGATTTATACTTTACGCTTTATCTGAACTAAATGTCAAATTATTTAAGATAGTACAACCGTTTTAATGTCAAACTCAGGCGGCGACATTATGGTCTTTTTTACTGCACAGAGATCTGCCACCCTGATGATTGCATCATAATACTTTTCAGGGAAATCCGGAGGAACCTGTATGTCTATTGATACCCTGGATAGTCTCATCTTACCGCCTTCATCAGGAGCAAATTCGTTTCTCTGCACAAGCGAAATGTTTTCTGTAGAGATATTGTTTTTTTGGCAAAAACCAAGCACATATATCCCTGCACAGGTTCCTATTGATGACAAAAAATACATAAAAGGCTCGGGAGCAGTCCCAGCTCCTCCATTTTTAACCGACTGGTCTGTCTGCACCAAAAAACCTCCAAACTCAGCCTTCACTATTTTCCCCTCTCCAAAACTCACTTTTATCTCCATTTGCCGCTCCTTTAACATAAAATATTTGCTTATTTTGTCAAAAATTTAAATACGCACCGCGTAGCTCAATAAAGTTAATATCCTAAAATAATAGAGTTTCTACCAGGACCTGCCGCACTGTTATCCTCGCAGGTGTATCCGGCAAGATTTCTCTTAGGAGTTGTGTCACCCTGAAAACATGCCATTAGGATATTTTTGCAATTTATACCGGATATTCCTATTCCACCTGTTGATGTGAATTTTAATTTAACACCATATAAATAATTACCGCCGACCTCTGATGAATAATCAACGTGGGTGGAGTTATCATATATTGTTAAGTTGTCGCCAATAACAGCATTGTTGGAATAAAACATCAGAAATGTGGTTTTTTTTCTTTTAATCGAAAGATTTGATGGAAAATAATAGTAATTCTGAGACGCTACACCTCCTTGAAAGCTCATTACTGCAAGTCCGTCCGTTGTAGCATTATCCAGAGAAAAGTTGGAAACAACACAATAAATAATACCATTTGTATTTGGAGTTACATAGGGGATGTTGTAGGTGACGTTATATGCCCCGGAAAATCTGCCAGTTACAGTCCTGCTCGTTGACATAGTAATTGCACACGTACCGTTGTCGTAAACACGGTCACAGCCGCTCCACAATGACAGGATGTAATTATTAGTTTTGGGGGTTGCAGTAAGGTAAACAATTTTATTCATATTGAAATTAGACGAGACAAAGGAGGAGTTGTCGCTTGTAGTGACGTTGTCTCTTGTAGTGACATTGTCGCTTGTAGTGACGTTGTCATTACTTAAATATATAACACCTGAACTGTCCCTTATCGTACCCCTTCCGACACCAGCTATTCTAACCGTTAAAGCGTAAACATTAACACCATTAAATGTAGCTGTTATTGATCGGTTGGATGAAGGGGTAAGTGCGCAAACGCTGCTTGAGACAGAGTCGCAGCCGCTCCAGTTACCAAACACTGCACCAGTATCCGCTATAGGTGTAAAGTGAACTTCCGTTGTGATATTATCGAATGATACTGTTCCTGTATTTCCGGACCACGTTATAGTGCCATTGTCACAGGTTATCGTGCCGGTACCAGTACCAGTTTTATTAATCGTTACAGTGTATACTGGCGAACTTACAACCAGTTCAGCTCCTAATGCTACCGAACAACCTATAATTAGCAAGTATAATAATGCTCTTATAAGTAAAGCTCTCCGCTTTTTTTGTGTATAGCGCATTAGTATGCTTTTAGTAACCTATTAGGTTAAAGTTGCTGCCTGGCCCCGATGTACTGTCGTCTTCACAAAGATATCCTAAAAGATTGCGCTTTGGTGTAGTGGTGCCCTGAAAACATGACATCAGTATGTTTTTGCAATTTATGCTGCTAGAGGATGTGGAGAGGAATTTCAAAGTGCCACCGTATATGCTGTTTGTTTGCGTGTATGATGAAATGTCAAGGCCGGTAGTACTATCTACTGATACTGTCTGCTGATTAAAAGCAAAAAGAGATGTCTTAGCCCTACCTAAATTCAGCGAGGATGAAAATGTTTGTGCAGTTTGTGAAGCTTCAACAAACTGGGATGCCATCACAGTAAACGTCATCGTTGTCACATCATAAGTGGATGTGTTTGACACTACACAATATGTTACAACACTACTGTTTGTTGACAAATATGGCAGGTAATAGTACACATTGCTTTCGCCTCTGCATACATCCGGCAACAATAACATACTGATAGTCATAACGATGAAAGCTGCAACTCTCCTAACACTTTTTATCATTACGATCTCCCTCATGTTCACACTAATCTATCCTAAACATAAGACTATGTTTTTGTCAATATGCACCCCCATTTACTCTGTTTTATGCAATATCTTTTGTATTTGGAAAGACCCGTTTAGTGTTTGTCTGTCCCTCTGGTGTGTTTTTCAAACATACCCTGCAGCATATCGTTAGCACAGAACTTTCCACACATTGTGCAGGAGTGTTCATTAGCGTCACCCCTTTTATTTCTTATCTCAATAGCCCTCTGTGTATCTATTGCCAAAGAAAATTGACTCTGCCAGTCCATATTCCTTCTTGCCTTGCTGATTTTTTTATCTCTTTCATTATCCCTAAGCTTTACCATATCACCGATGTGAGCCGCTATCTTTGCTGCTATTACACCCTCTCTCACGTCCTCCGGAAAAGGCAAACCTATGTGTTCGGCAGGTGTTACATAACAGAGGAAATCCACACCGTATGACGATGAAAGCGCTGCCCCTACTGCGGATGTTATATGGTCATAACCGGGCGCTATGTCTGTGGTAATTGGCCCCAGCATATAAAACGGAGCCTCTCCGCTTAGTTTTTTAGCCAAAATAATGTTTGCCTCTATCTCGTTAATTGGAATGTGTCCAGGGCCCTCTACCATTGTCTGGCAACCCGTCTCCCTTCCAAGCTCTGCAAACTCACAGTTGATAATTAACTCCTGTATCTGAACCCTATCCGTAGCATCATGAATTGCCCCTGCACGAAATCCATTACCTAGACTTAAAACTACGTCATGCTTTTTCAAAATACTAACAACACGGTCAAATTTTTCGTATAAGGGATTTTCCCTGTTATTGTACTGCATCCATGCCACCATACAGGCTCCACCCTTTGAAACCAATCCTCCATACCGGTAGTGCTGCTTTTTTAGTACCTCTAAAGTAAGTCTGTTTATCCCGCAATGGATTGCCATAAAGGCCACCCCCTCTTCGCACTGTCTTTCTATGACCTCCCATAGCAGTTCCTCAGGCATTCCCGTAATTGAGCCGTATTTTTCAGCAGCCACGGCAAATGCCTCATAAAGAGGGACGGTTCCTAAGGGCAGCGTTACGGCATCCATTATAGCCTTTCTGATTTCAGTCAGATTGCCGCCCACACTTAAGTCCATTATTGTGTCAGCACCGTATTTTTCTGCAATCTTTGCTTTTTCTATTTCCATCGCAGGGTTAACAATGTCGGTTGAAGTACCTATTGAGGCGTTAACCTTTGTGTGTAACCCTTTGCCGATACCAATAGTTTTTGATTTTCTTTTTGGATTGGAAGGGATTGTTATTTTACCCGAAGCTAATCTTGCGCTTATAAGCGCAGCGTCAAGGCTCTCACATACTGCAACAGCCTTAACCTCCTCTGTGATTTCACCTTTTCGTGCCTTTTCAATTTGTGTCATTGTACTGCCTCCTGATTTAAGATTACCAATAAAAAAAAAGGCGAAGGACATCAAAGTCCTCCGGAACCCTTTACCATCAGATTCCTAATAGATAATTCCTTTAAAATTTCAGCAGGTCTTCTGGCTTATGGCTACTAACCTGTAGGCTGCCGCCTTCCCACTATGGTTAACCCCATAGCAGTGGCTAAAATCTGCAACCCTCGTCACCATTTACAGCAGAGGGACTGCCACGGACTCTCACCGTGTTCCGGGATGCTGAAATCCTATACTACGACTGATTATAATAAAACAAAAAAAAATAGTCAAATACCCTGAAATAAAAAAATTCTCTTGCATTTTAAATATATATTGTGATGATATATAATATAGCTATAGCGATAGTCTGATAAAAAGAGGTGGTTGACAGTGGAAAGACAAAGAGGAATGATGAAATGCCGTGATTGCGGTAAACCATTAGACCTCATAGTGAGGTGACGATCGGTGGAATTACGCTGCTTGGACTGCGGCGCACGCTTTCTCCTGTCGGAATATATAGACGAGATAGACGCTAACACGTGGAACTACCTCTCGAATCGTTCGTGTGACACGGTATAGCATGAAGAAATATGTATATACTATAACAGGATTAAATAAAAAGGAGTAAGTGAATCAATGGCAGCAAGATCAAGACCTAAGAAAAGGAAGTCGGTAAAGAAGAGGGCGCGGCAGGCATTGAAGCGTCAGCTTCTTAACAAAATGACAGTAAGCAGACTGCGTACCCTTGCCAGAACAGTGCAGGAATCCATTGCCGCAAATAAAAGAGAAGAAGCTCA
>JADFYB010000164.1 GCA_015233245.1 Nitrospirota bacterium
TCTGGCCCTTCATGGGTTTCATCTTTATCCACGGACTCATCATCCGGTTCCATATCGTGTATATACATGGTATCTTCATACTCCTTTGTCTTAACCTTTTCCTGGTGGTTTTCTTCAAACTCTGCTTCATCTTTAATTTGTTTGTCCTGTATGAGGTTCTTTTCAAAATCATCTTTAACTTTTAAAAAACTATCCTCTGAGAAAGTCTCCTTTGAGGTTTTTATCTCATAGTCGTCTTTTTCGTACTTAACGCTAGCAGAATCTTTAAAAACGGCAGATTCATTTAACTGTATTCCCTCGGCATCCTCATACCCATGCGAGCGTTCTGAGTCCTCACTGACTGCCTCAATATCCACATACTTTGAAGCCTTAGCTATCAACTCGTGCCTGTCCACAGGGAGTTTTACCGAATCCACTATTTTATAAATAGAGCGGTATCTGTCATCATATGTTTTATCAATTTCTGTGAGCACTATGAAACGCGTATCCTTAACCGGCTCCTCACTTCTTATGTCCCTTATGATTTCATATCCGCTTGCGTCCATAAGCATAGACTTGACAAACACAAGAGCAGGTAAAGTCTTAAGCGCTAACTCAACAGCCTCTGCCTTGCTCGATGCCGTATAAACTGTGAACCCCTCCATTCTGAGCATCTCGCTGATTTGCTGCACATTGGTTTTATCGTCATCAATTACAAGTATGTTTTTACTTTCCATGCTATCTCTCTCCCTGTTTATCTCTCATAATAATATGTATGAGAAGATATTATCAGTTTTTATGGCAATTTATGCAAGTATAAATTAAAAAGGTAATGTAAAACCTGTCTTTGATGTATCTTATTTTCCTGAATCAAGCGATTTTTCCGTTTTTGAACCCAGTGAGCTGCCGCAGATGTTACACTGATAATCATAGACTGTACACTCAGGCTGAGCTGAAATCATTTTTTCAGTAACGGCTACTGCCTTCTTACACAGGTTGCAGTAAAGCGCCCTTGCAGTGAATTTATCAAATTGCTTCATAACAGGCTTAATCTTAAGGTTGCATCCCAATTGACAATTTTTAATTTCCTTCCCAAACGGCAACTGTCATGAAAGAACCTTTGCTGCATCAATAGCGAAATAAGTAAGAATCAAATCGGCGCCTGCTCGTTTTATGGAAACAAGAATTTCCATCATTACTCCTTCATAATCAATCCAGCCCCGTTCGGCAGCGGCATGTACCATAGAATATTCACCTGAGACGTTATAGGCTGCAACCGGTACCAAGGTGTTTTTCTTAACGTCAGAGATAATATCCAAATACGAAAGGGCAGGTTTTACCATAATTATATCTGCTCCTTCCTCGATGTCAAGCATCACCTCTCTGAGGGCCTCCCGTCTGTTTGCCGGGTCCATCTGATGCGTCTTTCTGTCGCCAAAAGCGGGCGTTGACTCTGCTGCCTCTCTAAAAGGTCCGTAAAAAGCCGAACCATATTTTGCGGCATAACTCATTATCGGAATTTCTGAAAAACCGTTTTTATCCAGAGAGTTTCTGATTGCTGCCACCCGTCCGTCCATCATATCTGAGGGGGCTACCATATCTGCTCCGGCCTTAGCATGGGAAAGTGCCTCCAAAGCCAACAGCTCTAATGTTGCGTCATTAACAATCTCTCCGTTTTTTACCACTCCGCAGTGGCCATGGCTTGTGTACTCACAGAGGCAGACATCAGTTATTAAAACAAGCTCAGGGACTGCGTCCTTTACCGCCTTAACAGCCTCCTGTACAACTCCGTCATCTATATAGGCATGCGAGCCAAGTTCATCCTTATGCTCAGGTATTCCAAAAATGATTATAGCAGGTATTCCCAGAGAGTAAACCTCACGGGCAGTCTTTACCAGCTCATCCCGAGATTTCTGAAAACATCCGGGCATTGAGCCAATCGGCGTGTTTATGTCTTTGCCCTCAACAGCAAACACCGGATATATGAAATCACTGACAGAGACAGAGACCTCCCTGACCATATTCCTTATCCCTTTACTTTTCCTGACTCTGCGTGGTCTCGTTACCGGAAACATACCCATATGATAAAGAAAAAATTAAGAAAAATCAAGGGAAAATTTTAAATAAAATGCCTATCTTGTTAGCGCCTAAAACGACTTCAAAAACATCATTCCGAGATTGCCCTCCCCTCAAAGGGATTCCCCTGACCCCCTGCGGGGGTTCGCAATGACGGCGGGGGGCTGTGCGTAGGCGCCCTTATCCGTCATTACGTTCCTTTATCCGTCATTACGGGGAGCGTTAGCGACCAGTGAAATCCCCTTTTTAGGGGAGGGTAATCTCATCGTTATTATTATAACTTAGTGCACCGTGGTATTATAAATACATCAAGGCTAAACGTGGACTGAATTTCAAACCCACAGGTTTCTATTCAAATGCCCACACCTGCCTATAAAGCTGCCTACAGCGAAAAAGTGCTGCAGGCAGCATTGTCTGAACATCCACTTCTTAACAACCACCACTACCACATCTGGCAGTCGTGGTTGTTGACGGCATTTTAGTTGTAGTAGTAGCCGGTCTCATAACAGCTCTGGCTGTTGTAGTAGTACTCGGCATTTTAGTGGTGGTAGTTGTTGTTTCCGTCTCCGCTTCTCTGGCTGTTGTAGTAGTCGTCGGCATTGCAGTTGTAGTTGTTGCCGGTGGAATATCTTTGGTAGTAGTAGTCGTAGTCGGCATCACAGTGGTCGTTGTTACAGGAATATCTTTGGTTGTCGTCGTTGTTGTCGGCATCACAGTGGTTGTAGTAGTTGTAGCTGTGGTGGTGGTCGTTGTAGGAGCTGTGGTTGTAGTAGTAGCTGCCGTGGTAGTCGTTGTTGAAGCCGTTGTTGAGGTTGTTGTATCTTCTGTAGTAGTAGTTGAAGCTGTTGTCGTCGTTGTTGAAGCTGTGGTAGTTGTTGTTGAGGTTGTCGTTGAAGTGGTACTGGCAAATGTAGCCGTTAATGTACAGTCTGCTGTTAAAGTGCCAAGCGTGTAGGCTGCTGCTGTGTTAAGTGCTTTCTGCCCCACATTAGTACCGGCACAACCGGCAGTACCGGTTATTGAAACTATATAATAGCCACTGGTCGGCGTCGCCGTGTATTGTGTACCTGAAGATGTAGCAACAGCAACTGCTACAGCGCCGGCTGCAAAAGTTCCACTCCCCGCAGCTTTCACTCTGGTTACATTCCACGTATTAAGGAAAGTGGCAGTTTCAGTACAATCGGCAGTTATAGCTCCGGTAGTATAAGCAGCGCCGCCGGCATTGGTGCCCGTTGTTAACACTGTACCACCACATCCGCCATCGGACGAAACAATATGGTAGTTGGCGTTGGTTGTGAAATTCAGAGTTCCAGTGCTGTTATATTTGACAAACTTTGGACCATCATTACCACCACTAGCACCGGGACTTTCTGAACCAGTCGCCGAATAGTACTGATCTATGGTATGCACCGTTTTATTCTGATTATCAACAGCAACGATTACTCTGCCTGTTGAATTGGATGCCATAGCAGCGAAATTGTCATCTGAAGCACCTGTGCCCATGGATACAGTCACCCAATAATCACCATCAGTACTGTTATATATATTTCCCACTGAAGTACCGGCAAAAAACATGTTCACACCAGGAGCAAATATGATACTAACGAAATCATCTGTAATTTTTGTCCCGCCGCCGTTAGTGGCATCTGCCCAGTTAACACCATGATCAGTTGAGACATATATAGTGCTGGGGTTTCCAATATCAGTTGCAACAGCTACCATAATAGTGCCGGCAGGGTTTGTTGCTATACCTGTAATAACAGGAGGTGTTGACCAACTTGGTGAACTGCTCGTCCAGGTTTGACCATCTGTGCTTTTATACATTGTTGCACCATCAGACGTAAGCGCATAAAACGTGCCACCATTATAGCTGGAAGCATACATAACTCTCTGGATTGCACCTGTAATTGGCGATCCTGATGGATTTGCTGGATTCCAATAAACACCATCACCATCACCTTTAACTGAATAATAAATGGTGGTAGTGTTACTGCTCATATTAGAAACAGCTACCAGTGTAGGTGTAGTTTTTCCGTTAGACAATAAACCTGTAATCGCAGGAGTTTCTGTGCCGCCACTGAATGGACCAGAAGAACCAACCTGATTAAATGCGTTGCCATTACCATTGAAATCATTCCAATGTGTGCCATCAGTACTTGAATAAGTAATGCCGTCAGATGTTATCGCTAAGAATGTATCATAACCTGTATTGAGATTAGGATCCCATATTACAGCAACTAACGCAGCAGTAATTGTAGTACAACCACCGGGAGTACTTGCAGTACAGGTACCAGGAGCACCGCCACCAGCTGCTGCTGACCAATTCAACCCGCCATCAGTGGAGTAATGAACGGTGCTGCCAGAACCGCCGCCGTTGGCACTTGAAACAGCAACCAATACAGAGCCGTTGGTATTAGATGCAACACCAGTAAAAACCGGAGTTTCTGTTGTCGAACTCGTCGTGATGGTTCGCAGTGTTCTCCACCACCCTGAACCATTAACGCCCGCATATGCCAGCACAGGCAGCAATAGAAGGGAAATGGTTAATACCAGACATAGATATTTAGTTAACAAAACTTTAGTTTTTTTCATCAAATCACTCCTTATATCAGCAACACAGTAAAATGCAGATAACAACCAACAGATTTAGCGCCCTTTAAATTAAAGAAACACCCGCCTAAAACCCATATACCGCAGTAGTGTTATCATCACATATAATTCCTACAAGGTTTCTTTTGGGATTTGTTGTACCCTGAAAACAAGACATCATCACATTTTTACAGTTAAGAGTGCCTGAGGTACCTGTTGAAGAGAACGATAAAACACCGCCGTAACTTGCTGAAGGGTCTGTATCAACGACTAAGTCCACTCTTTCGTCTGTCGGACCATTTTGGTATACGACCTGTCCTGAGAATGTAAACATTCTTGTGGTATGTCCGGATATCACATATCCATACGAGTTTGTAGCTCCATTAGTGCTCGCTCCATTAGCTGTTGCTGTTGCTGTAAAAGACACAGTCAAAGTGTTAGAAGATGAATTGTTAGCAACACAATAAGTCACAGCGCTTGTATTTGTGTGTAAGTAGGGTAAATGATAAGAGACAGTATCAGCACTTAACACAGAAACCATTGACATCAAAACCAAAATAACTATTCCGAGAATTTTCATAAAACCTCCCCACGCTATAATGTAGGCTATAAACCACCTCGAAGCAAGTATATAAAAAGGAAAGAAATAAGTCAAGTGTTTTTTTCAAGGAAAGAAAAATTAAATATATTATGGTATTGCCATTTTTGATGTAAATTTATAAACTACTGTATAGATACTCAGAAGCAGAACACCCGGGCTTGCTAAATAAAAGAGCACAGGAGAGGCTTAATGTTAGAAGTTTACTTTGGTAACATGCTGGAGGAGGTAATTGGGGAAAAGGGACTTTCTCTCAACCAAATTGAGGGGATAAGGGAGAAGGTACTAAGTGCACATAAACAAATAGAGGAAAGAAAGTGGAAGGAGCTTTCCTTTTTAGACCTTGGAGGTCAAACCACAACAGAAATAAAGAAAATTGCACGACATGTCAGGGAGACATCCGAGCACTTTGTGATACTTGGCATAGGGGGTTCAGCCATAGGCCCCAGAGCGATACTGGAGTCGCTCAGCCCCCTCCATAACTACCGGGGAAAACCAAAAATCCACATTTTTGACAACATTGACCCAAGAACCATAGCAACAATGCTTGAGATAATAGACCCAGCTAAGACTACCGTTAATGTTGTAACAAAGTCCGGCAACACAGCTGAAACTATTGCCACTTTTATGCTTCTATGGGATAAAATAGAAAAAGCGGTAGGCAGCGAAGTTGTCAACAGATTTATATTGACAACAAATCCTGAGAAAGGCATAATCCGCAGTCTGATTAATGAGTATAATATAAAAAGCCTTGAAATCCCTACAACAATAGTCGGCAGGTATTCGGTCTTAACCACGGGGCTGCTTCTTGCCGAGGTAGCAGGAATAAGCTCCGATGAGCTGCTAAGGGGGGCACATGAGATCACCGAAAAATGTAAGTCAGGTGAGCTGTGGGAAAACCCTGCCTATATATTTTCGTCGCTGTTGTACCTAATGAGCACTGAGGAGGGAAGGAACATTAATGTAATAATGCCTTATGCCGATGGTTTAAAGGCATTTTCAGACTGGTTTTGCCAGTTGTGGGCAGAAAGTCTTGGAAAGCTTGGCTTTGGCATCACTCCATACCCATCTGTAGGAACCACAGACCAACACTCACAGCTTCAACTATGGATGGAGGGGCCGGAGGATAAGGTCGTCATATTTATAAAGATAAAAGATTATGGCAAAGACATTATGATACCAATGGTTTTTAGCGACAAAGAAGGTTTTAACTGTCTGGCAGGACGCTCTCTAAATGAGCTAATCAGCACTGCACTGCAATCCACTGAGCATTCGTTGTCAGATGCTTCAAAACCTAACGTTTCAATAGCCATACCTATCCTGGATGCGTATCACGTTGGCCAGTTATTTCAGTTTTTTGAGATAGCAACCGCTTTTCTTGGTTTTTTATTTGGCGTTAATCCTTTCAATCAGCCGTGGGTGGAGACGGGCAAAAATAACTTATACGGTGCTCTGGGTAAGCCCGGGTTTCAAACTCGTAATGAGCAGATAGAAAAAATGCAGAA
>JADFYB010000165.1 GCA_015233245.1 Nitrospirota bacterium
CAACAACAGATGGCATATAACATTATAGCTGTTATAGACAATCAATATTATGACTTGCAAGTATCGGCATTTCCCTTTGTCCGGATGATGGCACTAACCCTGATATATTAATTAAAAAGGCTGACATGGCTATGTATCATGCAAAGGAAAATGGTAAACACCGTTTCTTTTTCTTTAATGATATAAATAAAAAAATTGCTTTGGGTACGGACGTTATAGTAGGTTTTGCTTTAGACTTTGTACTACATAAAAAGGGCAGTTGGAACCATAACGATTGGGTCAACTTTTTATTATCAACAGAAAGGAATGGGTTACACATTACAGAAAGTATCAGGACCAATTTGGGTCTGTTGTTAGAAAGACAAAAAAAACTATACCAATTAATGTCGGCATCAGACTTAAACTATATATGCAATGAAGTTGTTAAGTTTGTCAGAGAAAACAAAGGCTCATGGATTCGTGTTGAATGGGAGCTGTTATTACAAAGTTTTGAGTCAAATAATATAAAAGTACCGATAGACAAAGGGCACATTATAGAAGAGCTTGTTAAGAGTATAAAGTCTCTGTATATTATTTTGGAGGGTATAGCTTAGAATATGCAGCGCCCATATGCAGTTAAGGGGAGATGGTATCATGGCGAAAGCTGAAATAATGATCGTTGAAGATGATGGTATAACTGCACTTTATATTCAAAAGATGCTGGAGTCCTTGGGGTACACAAGCAGACATATAGAGCAATCAGGCGAGAGAGCGATACAGAAGCTAAGTGAATATAAACCCGACCTGGTATTGATGGATATAAAACTGCATGGAGATATGGATGGAATATCGGCTGCTGAAGAAATACGCACCAAATTCGACATTCCTGTGGTTTATCTAACTGCCCATGCAGATGATTTAATGCTTGAGCGGGTTAAAAATACCGAACCCTATGGATATATACTCAAGCCTTTTGAAGACAGGGAACTACATTTGACAATAGAAATGGCTCTTCACAAGCACAGGCTTCAAAGCCGCCTCAAAGAAAACGAGCGATGGCTCTCCACGGTTTTAATGAGCATAGGGGATGCCATTATTGCTACCGACAGCGACTACAACATTGTGTTTATGAACCCGGTGGCGGTGCATCTGACAGGCCACAGTCAGGAACGAGCACTTGGCAGGAATATTAACGAGGTTTTTAAACTTGATGGTGATGATAATGCAGTGGAGCATTTCCGCAGTGCGAACGAATGTAGTTTAAAGGTAGATATGAAAGACCGTGTTATTTTGAAAAAGACCGGAAGCAAGCTTTATATTAACGGCTGCATATCGCCAATATTGGATGATAATGGCTCAGTAGAGGGTATAGTGATTGCTTTTCACGATATCACAGAAAAAAAACTCTATGAAGAGACTCTTAAAAACCAGAGGGAAAGTTTCATCTCAGTCCTCTTGCATGACCTGAAGTCTCCTGTGATTGCCATCAAGGGCTACTTAAACAGGTATCTTGTTGGTAAGGCTAAAACAGATAAAGAGAAAGAGGAGGTGATAAGAATCGCACATGACGCATCAGGAGATGTTCTAAATATAATTGAAGACATCTCTCAGGCACTCAGGAGTAGAAACTCCATGATTGCTTTTAATCCGCACGAGGTAAAATTTAACGACGTTTTGGCTTCTGTTTTGATAAATTTTATGCCTGAGATTGAAAAGCGGGGCATTGAACTTATTGTTAACGAATACCCTGGAATAGTCATGCTGGAGGAGACATCAGTTTCTATTATGGCCGATTTGTATCAGATTAAAACTATGACGGAAAATCTTATCGGTAATGCCATAAAGTACGCAAACAGACTAATAGAGATAAAGCTGCAAAAAACCGGAGACAATGTAATACTGTCAGTGGTGGACGATGGTAAAGGGATTGAGTACGAGTATCATGAGAAGATATTTGAGGAGTATTTTCAGGCGCCTGAAAGTGTAAAAGGCACAGGGCTTGGCCTATACAGTGTAAAGAAAGTTGTTGAAAAACACAGAGGAACAATATCTTTGAAACCCATTGAAAACAGAGGCGCTCATTTTGAGGTAATACTTCCTTTTATTAAATAACAGGATTTTGAACACATATTCTATGTCTTGAACGTCTCGATTACGAGCATAATGTTAAAGATAAGTACGATAACAGTAATAATCCACAGAAATACCTTTTCCAACCCTGAGTTTGCGTGTTCGCCCATTACGTGTTTAGAAGACGTCAGGAAAATCAGAAAAACCATAGTCAGTGGAAGTTGTATGCTTAAAGCAATCTGGCTTACGATTATCCCCTGAAAAGGGTCTTTTAGAAAATAAATAATCACAGCGGCAAAGATGACTGTTATGGCAATTCCTGTACGTGAGTACTTGTCGGAGGTGTCCAGTGGCTTACCAAATATTCCGGCAAACATTGAACCCCCTGCCATAGCTGCGGTTATTGTAGAGGACAGTCCGGCAAGTAGCAGAGCAAGGGCAAACACTATGGCTGCTTTTGTGCCAAGGAGGGGTTTAAGTACGTTTTGAGCTTGTTGTAGTTCTGTTACGTGAATGCCTCTTTCTTTAAAAACTGAGGCTGCCACTATTATCATGGCTGCATTTATAAGAAAGCCAACAAACATGGATGTCAGGGTGTCAGTGAATTCGTACTTAAGCTGCCTTTTGATTATCTCTTTACTTTTAAGGTTCCAGTGCCTGCTTTGAATAATCTCTGAATGCAGAAATATATTATGCGGCATGACGACAGAACCAATAACACTCATCACAATCAGCATCGAACCCACTGGCAGTGACGGTGTAAATGAATAATAAATCGCAGATTTCCAGTTTACATCTACAAGGAATAGTTCAAAAATAAAGGCGATTCCAATAAGTGACACAAAAGCTATAATCCATTTTTCGAGTTTTCTGTAAGTGTTTGTAAAAACCATCCCAAAAACAAATAACACAGTAAGTGGGGTGCCCACTGAGACGGGAAGTCCAAAAAGCATGTTTAGCCCAATAGCGGCCCCCAGTATTTCGGCAAGCGCAGTTGACACACCGGCAGCTACGGCGGAAATCAAAAAAGCGCTGCCAACGTATTTATTAAAATATTTTTTTGAAGCCTCAGACAGACAAAGCCCTGTGACTATTCCAAGGTGAGCTGCATTATGCTGTAAGATTATCAACATGACAGTTGAAAGTGTTATCAGCCAAAGGAGATTGTACCCAAAGTCTGACCCTGCAGCAATATTAGCCGCCCAGTTGCCGGGATCTATAAAACCCACGGTTATAAGAAACCCGGGCCCGAGGTACTTAAATATTTCAAATGCTTTTCTGTCTTTTAATTTCATGTTAAGTTAAATTAGTAATCACTCTCGTGTTTTTATTAATATGTTACAAATGTATTATCCGATTTCTGCAACAAAAAATCAAATTTATTTGAAATTCCATTCATGTTATAAGGTTGCCATGCCCTCCCTGTGCAACGGGCGTTCATAGAAGCACAGGAACATAGGACTCATAAACATTAGAATCCTTTTTTTCTAAAATGCGATTTTCCTGGGGGACACGGTATAAGTATATTAATACAGAGTGCTGATTTGTGATATAATTTAGTAAAACTATTACGGAGGTGGATGAAATACATGAAAACCACTTTAACAATAAGCGAGGATTTATCTGAAAGATTGAGTGCTTTGGCTAAAACTGAGCATCAGTCGGAATCTTCTCTTGCATCAGAGGCAATTGAGGAGTTTTTAGGTGTACGGCAATGGCATATTCAGGCAATAAACGAGGGTATTGAGGCTGCAGACAGGGGCGAGGTTGTAAGCCATGAAGAGGCTGTAGCAGAGCTAAAAAAATGGGGTAATGCTGCACATTGAGTGGACATCCCCTGCACTCAGAGATCTCAGAGATGCCGGAGAATTTATTACCAGGAATAACCGCAACGCTGCGGATGCACTTGCTAAAAGAATAATAGATGCTGTAGAGCATCTGCTGGAATATCCAATGATAGGCCGGAGTGGGCGCGTTTTAGGAACAAGAGAGTTTGTTTTATCGGGAACACCGTTTATAATAGTTTACCGCAAAAAGGTTTCTGCCATTCAAATACTGAGAATTCTTCATCACGCCAGAAAGTGGCCATCAGGGTGAATAACACTCCCCGCCTCAAAGCGTTGTATAATAACTTAATTTGCAACAATTTAATAACATACAGTGATAAGGAGGATTTAAGGGGCTGGAGGAGGGAATAACTCGCGTTGGAGCAGTCATCTTGACTGCTCCAAAATGTTTATTATTATAATGCCAGATTTGAGGTAAGCACTACGGCCGTGGTTATTTTTTAATTTAATCTCTTGGGATTTTATTCCCCGCCCCTTGGGGCGTAAAGTATAATTGATACCGAGTTGCCCTCTAAATATAATATTACAGAAGAGATTACAACGTCGCTAACGCTCCTCGTAATGACAAACAGGGATGTCCGTGCACAAGCCACACGCTGTCATTGCGAACCCCCGAAGGGGGTGTGGCAATCTCCTCCTTTAATGTTATAATTATATTAAAGACTAAAAGGTGTGTGGAGTTTCTGTATTGAATAGTGTTGAATCATGTGAGTTTATAAGAAAAAACCGCAATGATCTCTTAGCAATTCTTAATCAACTGAGAGTTGGCTCCATAATGCTTGATGAAAATGGAAATACGGTTTTTGCAAGTAAACTTGTTCTAAAAATCTTTGGAAAAACCGATGATGAAATAACAGGTATGCCTTTAGATAAACTAATCCGGCCTAATGCAAAAAATTACGGAGAGCTGGTTTCAACCATATCGGCAAATAAAGCAAAGAACGGGAAAGTTATATTAGAAGCAGACTCTCCAGGCGGAAAACACTATTGGCTGGAGTTAGAAGTACAAGAAGACCCTGAGGATTTACGAAGGAAAATTCTGTTTTTATATGATGTGACTGAAGTTTATGGACTAAGAAAACTACTTAAAGGCAAAGCCGGTTTTCAGGATATGACAGGAAAAAGCTCCGTCATGGAAAAAGTATTTACCCAAATCAGAAATATTGCCGATGTTTACTGGACAGTACTTATCGAGGGTGAAACTGGAACAGGGAAAGAACTGGTAGCCCGTGCCATTCATTCCCTTGGGAATCGTAAAGACAAACCGTTTATAGCGCTAAATTGTGCCGGATTAACTGAATCATTGCTCACCAGCCAATTATTTGGCCACCGCAAAGGCGCTTTTACAGGTGCTGTGTCCGACCACAAGGGGTTTTTTGAAACTGCAGAGGGTGGCACGGTTTTTCTTGATGAGATTGGCGATGTCCCTCTAAATGTTCAGGCTAATCTGCTGCGTTTCCTGGAATCACATGAAATAACAGTAGTTGGCGAATCAGTATCAAAAATTGTAGATGTAAGGGTAATCACTGCTACAAATAAAACTCTTTCAGATGAGGTTAAAAAGGGAAACTTCAGGGCAGATCTGTTATATCGAATCCGTGTTGCCCGCATAACTTTGCCGCCTCTTAGGGAACGAAGGGAGGATATACCTCTTTTAGCAAGCCGGTTTCTGTCTGAAGCAGAGGCTTTTTCCGGTAAAAAAATTACTGATATAAGCACTGAGGTAATGGCATTGTTTTTAAATTATTCATGGCCTGGTAATGTGAGAGAACTACGCAGCGCGATAGAGTTTGCCGTTATACATAGCAAGAGCTCTGTTATTGTCCCGGATGACTTACCACCGGAAATTGTTGATTTCAACGTGGATGTATCGGCTCTAGCGTTTGATAACATAGGGGATGAGCGTGAGAGATTTTTAGAAGCTCTGCGGCAATCTAAAGGGAATCGTGCTAAAGCAGCTCACTCTCTTGGAATTAGCCGAGCTACCTTTTACCGGCATCTTTACCGTTTAAAATTATAAGATGTCTCGTTATGTCTCACGTGATACATCTATGAGACATTTTTAGTGTTTCATTTCTATGATTGGAAAGCCTTTAGTCTTAAAAAACGAGGAATATAAGCTTTGGCATGGTATTTGCTTTATCATAAGTAACATAAAGTTAATGAGGCAAATGGAATTGCAGAGGAAACAAAACTAAATAGTGTTTAGAGACAATGTCTTTGGCACTTTAAAGAAAGGAGGATTTACCATGTCAATAGTAAAATGGTATCCAGCAACAGCAAGGTTTGAGAGCCTCTATGACACCCTTTTTGATGACGTGTTGCAAGGGTTTGATCACAGCCGACAATTTTTGTCAGCAGGAAACAGCGAATGCGGAGAGTTAACGCCTAAAATCGAGGTAGTGGAGAAGAAGGATAGTTATGTTTTAAGAGTGGAGCTACCAGGCGTCAAGAAAGAAGACGTTGATATTAGCGTAAGCCACGGTGTATTGAAAATAACAGGAGAACTAAAGAGTGCAGAGGAGGAGGGTAGTGAGTGCTACTGTTCGGAGAGAGCATACGGAAAGTTTCAACGAACGCTGCAAATTCCTTCAACAGTGGATGTAGATTTTATAGAAGCAAAGCACAAAGATGGAATACTTGAGCTTTGTATGCCTAAGACAAAAGAGGCGATTGTAGAGGAAAAAAAGATAAAGATTGCTTAAAAGTGGAGGGTAGGACAATGACAGCAAAATTGCAATGTATAGATTCTGATTTTTTGAGAAAGCAATTTATGAGAAACCAATGTGTATGTGATATGGAATGGAGAGCCATTAAACACGGGGAGGATACAGACGATTGCCAATGT
>JADFYB010000166.1 GCA_015233245.1 Nitrospirota bacterium
GGGAATCCCTATGGTTATAGCTCTTAACGCTATTGATGAAACCTCAAAAAAAGGGATTTGGATTGATACTGCAATGCTTTCCTCTACACTGGGAGTGCCGGTTGTAGAGTCCATTGCAATCAGGGGAATTGGTACAAGAAAGTTAAAAAGCGCGATAGAACGAGCCAAAGCGCCAAAAGCATCCATTTACTATGGTGATATGATTGAAGCAGGACTTGCAAACGTAATTCATGATCTGCCTGAGGATTTTCCCTTTAAGCGTAAAACTGCAATGCTATTGCTTCTTAACGACCGATTTTTAGAAAAAGACCTGATTGAAGCATTCGGCGAAAACCAGTACGCTGAGATTCAAAAAAACTTATCCGGCATAACTTCTCAATTTGTAGGCAGCATAGGGAAAATCGTTTACTACAAACGTTCGGAGTGGGTTGAGCAACTTTCAGACAAAATAGTTAAAACGCAGGACTTTGATCAAAGAAGCATGGCTAAAACGTTTGCACAGATGAGCAGAAATGTGGTAACCGGGATTCCTATTTTCTGTATGATAATACTGATTACGTATCTTTTGGTAGTTAATGTGGCAAATGAGATATCAACTTTGATGGAGTCGTATCTGTGGAAGCCGGTTATGGACAAGCTTAGCTCTATGGTACCATCACAGTTTTGGAGGGAGTTTTTGTTGGGTAGCCATGGACTGCTCTCTTTAGGGTTAGGTGGAGCTATTTTAACCGTGCTTCCGATATTATCGGTATTTTTTGTTGTTTTCAATGTTTTGGAGGATATGGGATATGTGCCCAATTTAACAGTTTTAACCCGCCGCCTTTTTGCTAAGGTTGGTTTAAGCGGCTATTCTATAATGCCTATTGTGCTTGGGTTTGGTTGTAAGACAATGGCAACTTTTACAACAAGAACTATCAACTCGGATAAGGAAAAGTATATAGCCATATTTTTAATAGCCTTTGCTCTGCCGTGTGCTCCACAGATAGGGCTTAGCATGGGAATGCTTGGCAAGGTAGGGTTTAAGGCTTTTTTGATTGTGTTTTCGGTGTTGCTCGTGACTGAAATTACAGCAGGAGTTTTGCTTAATATCTTGATGAGAGATGACACAAAGAACACTTATCTTCAGGCCCTTCCTGCTATAAGAATCCCTAATGTGTTTGCGGTGTTAAAGAAGACTTACTATCGGCTATATATGTTTTTAAAAGAAGCGTTGCCTATTTTTCTGCTTTCTGCGGTGTTTCTGTTTACGCTTGAAAAGATTGGGTTCCTTAAAATAGCCAAGGTGTTTTTAGCGCCGCTTATAAACAACTTTTTAGGGCTTCCTAATGAAATGGTAGATGTGCTGATTTTGGTCTTAGCACGGCGTGAGGCGGCGGCAGCTGTTATTATGGACTTTGTAAACAAAGGCCGGCTGGATTTTAATCAGGCGATTGTAAGTGTGACGCTTACGACTATGTTTGTCCCGTGTTTTGCCAATCTGGGGGCTATGATTAAAGAAATAGGTTTAAGGAGAGCATTAACGATGGCGTTTTTTATAACTGCGTCATCTCTTTTAATAGCGGGAGCATTAAACAAGGTTTTATTATTTTTTAACCATGTATGACAGTGAGAAAGGGGGATATTTCAATGAATAATAACTGCACCGAGGTGGATGAGTATCTGGAGAGCCTCTGGTATATAAACGAAAAAGGGCAAGGAGCCGTGTCGGATATTTGTGAGCACACGGTTGGAGGGTTAAACGAGGATACGCACGGCAGGCTGAGTGAAGAGGTAATTGAAAAATTAGTCTCCGATAATCTTGTGGAAATTGACGACAGCAGCAAAATCATAGGACTGACCCCCAAGGGATTAGAAAGGGCACGGCACATAGTGCGCGCTCACAGGCTTGCCGAGAGGCTTCTTTATGATGTAATGGGGAAAAACATAGAGGACGGAGCGTGTGAGTTTGAACATATTGTGACAATGGAGCTTGTTGACAGTATTTGCACACTGCTTGGGCATCCGAAGGAGTGTCCTCACGGGCTTCCAATACCATCGGGAAAATGTTGTGAGCTCTCTGCAAAGTCGGTTAACAGCTCGGTGATTCATCTTGATGAGCTTGACATTGGTAAGTATGCACGAATTGCTTATGTTAACTGCCCTAATGACCAGCTCATACATCGGTTAAACGGCCTTAGCATCCGTCCGGGCGTCACCGTAAAACTGCATCAGAGCTATCCAACGTTTGTTATCGAGTGCGAGGGTATGCACATAGCGCTGGATAACGAGCTGGCTGAAAATATCTGTGTCTGGCGTGAAAGTGAATTTGCCAACGACCCTAAAACTCCTGAAATTGCAGTAAAGCGGAGATTTCCATTTCTACGCAAACGCAGGAAATGAGTGTGACAAATTAGTTTTATGTCACAGGATTTAAGCACACTATATGAAGTTTTAAAAGAAACACTTTCCGGTCGGAGTGACGTTTGGGTTGTAGGTGGCACGGTCAGAGATATTCTTATGGGCCTAAAGCAAAAAGATATTGACATTGCCCTGCCCGGTGACAACCCCTATGCTGAGGCAGGAATGTTTGCCGATAAAATCCGCGGGACTTTTGTTAAACTTAATGATAAGTTTAAAACCGTAAGAATCGTTAAGGGTGGCTATTATTTTGATTTTACATCTTTCAGAGGCAACACCATAGAGGACGACCTGCTTCAGAGGGATTTTACAATAAACGCAATGGCTTTTCCACTTCACAAGGGCGTTGAATCCCTTGTTGACGTAACTAGCGGCTATAAAGATCTCAAAAACGGCTTAATCAAAATGGTGTCAATTAAAAACCTTGATGATGATCCGCTAAGAATGCTGAGAGCCTTTCGATTTATGGCTGAATTGGGCTTTAACATTGATGACCCTACGGCTCAGGCCATCATGCAGCTAAAGAAACTTATTGCAAACGTCCCTGCTGAAAGAGTAATCTTTGAGTTAAAAGAAATGACAAGAGCAAAGAACTCATCTGTTGCCGTAAGTCAAATGAACCAATGCGGTCTGCTTGCCGAGGTGTTTTTTGAAATGGAAAATACTAACGTTGATTTTGCAAATACAACTTCACTGTACCTTGAGGTTGAATCAATTATAAACAGAAATCCTGATACTCGTTTTACGACTGAGCTAAACTCCTATATCACAGGTGTACCACACAGACTGCCGTTTCTAAAACTCTCAGCCTTGTTTTGCGCTGCAGAACTTTCGGCAGATGCGGCATTGGATATATGTATGCGTTTGAAAACCTCTGCTGATGAGGCAGTCTTTTTACATAAAATTCTCAAACATCATGGAGCAGCTCTCAATGTTTATAAATCTGGGATGAAAACTGACATGGCTGTGCGGTTTCTGCTTGATATGGGAGATGATTTTATTGCCTCACTTGTTTTAACCCTTGCCGAGTTGTATTTAAATTCTGATGACACACGCCGATTTACCTTGTTTTGCGATGAGATAACTATCTTCTATCTGGAAACTTATTTACCACGCCTTATGGCAGGGCATTTCATAACCGGCCATGACCTTATAGAGACCTTTGGGCTTAAACCATCCCCTCTCTTTAGCCGGATACTTGGACAGGTGCAAGCAATGGCTCTAGAGGGTAGCATTTCCAAACGCTCCGAGGCTCTGAGTGCTGTTGAAGATATTTTGTCTAAAACCGACCAGGAGAGCCTCTGTGTCTGATATAGTTAAAATACTGATAGTGTTTGCGCTGATGGTGTTTCTCCTGAGAAAAAAACTCGATGTTGGATATGTGCTGATTTTAGCCTCTGCCATCCTGTTTTTGGAATATCTGATGGGACCTAAAGCAATCGCAAACACTGCCTATAGGGCGATAATATCTCAAGAGACATTTGCTCTTATGATAGCCCTTACTTTTATCCGGATGGTTGAAAAAATTCTGCGTGAACGGGATGTGCTTAAGGAAATGATGGCAGCAGTTAAGGGACTTTTGCGCAAAAAAAAGTTTGTAATAGTTTCAATGCCATTGCTTATCGGGATGCTGCCCTCTATTGGCGGAGCTTACTTTTCCTGCCCGATGGTTGAGGAATCTGCTGAGGGACTAAACCTTTCAAAAGAGGATAAGGCTTTTACAAACTACTGGTTTCGGCATCCGTGGGAGCCGATTCTGCCGCTTTATCCGGGAATCATTCTGGCAGGCATCATAACGCAAATAGGACTTAGGCAGTTTATTTTCCTTAACCTTGCCTCTTCACTTTCAATGCTTGTGATTGGTTTTATTTTTGGCATGAAAGGAATATCCGGCTCGTTTGATAAAAAACAGACGGGTGTTATTAAAATTGGACGGGCAATAATGAGTTTCTTACCAATTTCGCTTCTGCTTTTTGTTGTTATAGTGTTTAAGGTAAAACTCCATACGGCTATGATGGTAACAGTTTTTTCATTATTTATTCTTTACAGATACAGACTCAGGGAAATCTATGAGGTTATTAAATATGGATTTAAGCCTGACGTTATCATTCTCATCGTGGGAGTAGTGTTATTTAAAGAGACTCTCCAAAACTCCGGTGCTGTAATAAACTTAAGCACGCTCTTTGCGTCTAAGGGAATTCCTCTAACGCCGCTTCTTGTGCTCCTGCCATTTATAACCGGATTTTTAACTGGGTTTACGCTTGCCTTTGTGGGAAGCACGTTTCCTCTGCTTTTACACTTACCTGGAGTTGATCCGTATGCGTTTTCATTTGCCTTTTTATCAGGATACGCAGGCGTTCTGCTCTCTCCCGTACACGTGTGTTTTGTGGTGACCTGGGAGTATTTTAAGGCTGACGTCATAAAGCTATACAAAACGGTGATCCCTGCAGTCTTGATACTTTTTATCGTCTCCCTTAGCCAATACATTATCTTACGGCATTATCCATTTTACAAGTGACAACAGTTTTCAAAGAGGTAAGTTAATAAGGTAAGTTGTTAAGTAAGGGAAAGGGCGCTGCCCTTTCCCTTAAACCCTATCCCGCAAGGAGGCCAGCCTCCTTGACCTCAGGTTTTTTGTCAGCGATTGGATGCCGTAGTCTTATGATTTGTTGGTGTGATTGTGTTTTCAATTTTTTAACCGGCGTTCCGCCGCTTAAAAAGTTCCAATGAGAGCTCCGCCCTCAAAACAGATGAAAAGATTTATTGTGTATTCGTTGTGGGTTGTTTTCCTAAATATACTGTTGACGTAAAAATTTTGTTAAACTATTAGTAGCATGAAAATTATATAGGTTACGGCAAGTGAGAGTTTTAACAACATATATAAATGAGGCTGTTAAAATAGCTGAATACAAGAGGTTGGATGATGGCAGCTGGTTTGCCTCCATAACAGGGTTTGAAGGTGTTTGGGTTGTGGTGAAAGTATAGAGACTTGCAGGCAGGAGTTAATTGAAGTTTTAGAAGAATGGTTAGTTTTAAAATGTCCTTACTACAATTCGTCAAGGTTTAGCTTCTGAACTCTACCAGCTTTCGAGTCTTCTATTCCTGCCAGAACACTTTCGAGGGCTTCTTTGTTGTCATAAAGCCACTGTTCCGATGAAGGTATATCCTCAAGGTGATCTTTGAGCAATACGTTTGCGGTCTCCATGTTTGATTGTAAGCCTTTCTATATATTTGTGTCAACACGCCCGCCGTACTAATGCCATGTAGCACTCTACGCTGTAAGAATAAAGATGAGATTACCACGTCGCTAACGCTCCTCGTAATGACGGATAGGGATGCCACACAGCCCCACGCCGTCATTGCGAACCCCCAAGGGGGTGTGGCAATCTCCTCCTTTTGCTATGATATTTAGTTTATCTATAAGCGCAACTTGTATAAGGGGTATGATAAAGAGTATTGGTTTAACTTTAACAATTAATTTTCGAGCATTTTCAATACTTTAAACACTGTGGAGCAATCTACATCTAAAATAATGAACCTCCCCACCGCAGAGCAGTGGGGTATTGAAAAGTAATAACTACAATCCTCCAAATATTCTTGCTACATCAGACAACGGAGTATTGTTTTTGAAAGTTCCAATTACAGAACCTTGCGTAGTCCCTTTGCGTAGTTCTATCTCTGTTGTAGAGTGGTTATATGATAAAGCATATCTTTGATTATTAATCTTTACCCAAAGAACATTTTTCATTTCACCTTGTTGCACCATAACCTCAAGAGGTTTATCATCTTTTCGCCAAATAATAGCTCCGGCAATTGCTAAGGCAATCTCATTTACATCTTGTGCATGATGGCCCGCCCGAACCATGACACCCTGTAAGTAATCACGCAAAATATTTACATCAGTTACTGAGTTAGGCATAAAGTCTCCCCCTATAAAAATATTTAGTATTATCACATTAGCAATATCCATGCCAACTAACTTTGACTTGTAACTATCTGAATGAAAACTATAATCTAAAATAATAAAAATTCTGGCATACTTCATAATGTGTTCTCCATCATGCTGTGTTAAATGTTACACACAATGTGTGTAACATTTAACACAACTGGAGGAATTAAGAGAGATAGATTAACCACGGAAATCATGAGAAAAGTGTTTTTTCAAAATGTGATACTATTTCAGGGTTCCTTTTGCGATTTCTTTATGGTTTGGCACAACAGCTCTTCTGTAAGGTGGAAGATAATTTCTATAAATCTCTTAATCTTTTCATCCCTTTTTGCGGGCGGAGCTCGCAATTGAAACTTTTTAAGCGGC